>CAYPLM010000031.1:0-12390 GCA_964411575.1 uncultured Oscillibacter sp.
GTGTACTACTATATCATTTCCATGGAATAACATGACGTATCAAAAAAGCGGCCTTAGGCCGCTTTTTTGAGGAGGCTTGCCGCCCGCCGCAGCGCACTCGCGCGATGCGCGAGCACAGAAAGCGGGCTGAGAAGATTTTTTTCCGGCGTACAGACGGCGGAAAAAACGATTGGACTGATTTCGCGTCTGCGGACGCGAAACTCTGCGAGGCTTTTTTGATGCTTTTTGGGCGCGTTGCATGCTGCAACGCGCCCTTTGTATTTTCTTCTTTCCGTCTCAGAGCCTGCGGATATGGCGAATATCGGCAACTGCGCGGTCGGGTCTGCCGTCTGCAAGCAGCAGTGCGGCACGCTGGCCGGGAACGATCCGCCCGGCGTGCAGACCGAAAGCGTCCGCGCTTGCGCTCGTTGCCGCGCGCAGCACCTCCACAGGTGAAAGCCCCGCCCCTTCCAGCAGCTCCATCTCGCGGTGCAGCGTGTCGCCGTAGCCCACGGCAGGGGCAAAGCCGCCGGGGTTTGCGTCGGTGGCGGCAAGGAGCGTAACGCCGCAGGCGTGCAGAAGCGCGACCGCGCGCACGGCATTTTGGTAGTCCGACGGCTGGTAGCCGCCCCGCCCGCTGTGGGCAAAAGCCTCCATCATCACAAGCGTAGGCGCAACGGCAATGCTCTTTGCCGCAATGGCCTTTGCCAGCTTTTCGGGAAACGTCTCCTTCATCGGAACATGCAGCAGAATGTCCGCCCCGGCATCCACGGCCTGTTGGACGGTTGCAACCTCGGTTGCGTGCACGGCGACCCGCAGGCCCCTTTCGTGGGCAGCGGCGACGATGCCGCGCAGGGCGGGCTTTCCGACGGAGAGCGTGCCAAGCAGCAGCACCTTGATGTACTGCGCGCCGTTTGCAGCGGCCTTTTCCACATACCCCCGTGGGTTCATCACCATGCCCATGGCCATCCCGGCGGAGCGGACGATCGTAAAGCGCTCGTCCGCTTGCGCCAGCTCTGCGGATGCACTCACGTCGCAGGCCACGGCAATGCCGCTGCGCAGCATTGCCTCCACATGGGCAGGTTCCCGAAGGTGGACGTGGGCGTCGATCAGGCCGGGAAGCAGAAGGCCCGTGCCGCACTCTGCCGGGGCGCATGCCCGCACAGCAGTAACGACGCCGTTTTCCACGGTGACTGCCGCGCCTTCCCAAACCCGCTCGCCGTCGAAAAGCGGGTATTTAAGCTCTGTCATCCGGCTTTTCCACCTGCAAGAGCTCGCTGTATTTCAGCACCACGCCGAACTGCTCGCGGAACACAAGATAGTTTGCGCGCACCGTTACCGTGTCACCCACGGCAACGGCACGGTAGTGCGCATCGGTGGGAAAGACGGCCAGAGCGCAGGTCTCGCCGCCCACGCGGTCGGAAAGCTCAATGGAGGGCTTGTTATGAATGTCCGGCCCCACCTTGATGGCCACGCCGGTGACTTCAAAGCGCTTCCCCTCGTAAATCGCCAGCGAACCCTGCATGTCCTTCCGAAATTCCTCGCAGAGTGGCTTGACGGCAAAGGGTGCGTCCTGCGGCAGGAGCGGCAGCGGGCCGCTTTCGACCCGGTGGATCTTCAGGGGCGAAAGACGGTCAGGCTGCGCGGAAAAAGGCTTGTTCATGGCAGACTCCCTTCTTTTTACGCCAGCGTCATCTTGCCGTCGGTGAACACGAAGTTCCGCATGCCCACGCCGCCGACCTGATCGGCGGGCAGCGCCGCTTCGATGCGGGCGATATCCTCGGCGGTCAGCTCGATTTTCAGCGCATCGATGGCATCCTGCAAATGCGCGGGGCTCGTCGTGCCGATGAGGCTTTGGACGTGGTCGTACTTGGAAAGGCTCCACGCAAGCGCCAACTGCGAAAGACTGACGCCCATGCCGTCCGCGATCTCCTTGACCCTGCGCACCATGGCAAGATTTTTCTCCCGATGCTCCGGGGCGAGCATGCCGCGGGGCATCATAGAGCCGGCGGGCATGGTCAGGATATCGTCGCGCAGCAGGCCGTGGCCAACGGTGCCAAAGGCCAGCACCTTCACGCCCAGCTCCTTCGCGGCGGCAAGCAGCTCCTTTTCAATGCCGCGCGAGACGAGGGAATACTCCATTTCGACGGTGTGGATGGGGTGCACCTTACAGGCGCGGCGCAGCGTCTCCGCGTCCACCATGGAAAGGCCGATGTGCTTGACATAGCCTGCCTCCACCTGCTCGGCGATGGCGCCCACCAGCTCCTCAACGGGGACGGTGGTATCCTGCCGTGCGGGCTGATAGAGGTCGATGTAGTCCAGCCCCAGGCGGCGCAGGGAGTATGTCAGGTGCCCCTTGACGTTTTGCGGCCTGACATCCAGCCCGTAGATGCCGCCTCCCGGAGAGGGCAGCACACCGAACTTGACGGAGAGAAAATAGCTGTCCCGGTCGACGCCCCTGAGCGCCTGTCCTACGACCAGCTCGCTTTCGCTGGCGTTGTAGAACTCGCCGGTGTTGAACAGCGTGATGCCGGCGTCCAGCGCGGCGTGGATGGTTTTGACGGAGTTTTCGGCGTTGCGCACGATGGACATGCCCATCGTGCCAAGTCCCAGACGGTTGAGCTCGATCATGTGATTTCCTCCTCAGCAATGAAATTTATCTTCTTCCTTTGGTTTGCGCTTTGCTTCCATAGCGGCCTTCATGGCGGCCTTGCGGTCGTAAATGGCGGCGACCTCCGCTTCGATGTCCTTGGGCGGGTGGTTCAGGCCGCTTCGCAGCGCCTGCACCATCTGCTCGGTGCGGTTTCGGATCTTGTACTCCTTGCCGTCCTTGACAAAGACGTTGCCGGTCTGACCGAAGATGAACTGCACGTCGTATTGCACGCACGCGTCGTAGACCTTCTTCACCCACTCGTAGTGCAGGGGGCGGGAGCCCAGATAGTTTTCGCCGCCGGCGAGCACCGTTTCGATCTTACCGGTGGCAAGGTACTCGGCAATGTCGATCTCGCCGATAAACGGCTTGAGACTGACCCAGCGGTGCTTTGCGGGCAGCGCCAGAAGGTGCGGCATGCGCTGCTCCAGCCGCGCCTGGTTCTCGCAGGAGACGGAGAAGGACACGTTGTCCCAGCCGTCTCCCCAGTCATAGGGCAAGCAGTCCTTGATGCGCTCCGCCCGCTTGGTCAGAAGCGAGAAGGTCACATCCGGACGGCGGCGGATGATATCCCACGCCTCCACACGCCACGCGTCCGCCTCCTCAAGAAAGAAGTCACTTGCCATGCACACGCGGACAAACGACCCGCCGGGCAGCTTCCAGTTCCCGTCGCGGTCTTTTTTGACGGGCAGGGTGAAGTCAGACTTGTTTCTGAGCACCTCGTTGGTGTCGCGCCCGTAGCGCTTGTCCAGAAAATAGGCATAGCAGTTCTGGCAGCCCTCGCTGCACTTGTGGCAGCCGTGCCAGGGATTCCAGATTTTGTCGTTGAGATCCATCCTTTTCTCTCCTTACAATTTCAACATTTTCGTCAGAAGGAAGGCAAGCTGCCCGCATTCCTCCGCGTTCAGGTTTTCGGTCATCTGCTGCTCCAGACTGCCGGCCAGCGCCAGAAGCTCTTCCCGCATGGCCATCGCCCGCTCCGTCAGCACGAGCACCCTGCTGCGTCTGTCCGCCGGATGCGGCAGGCGCTGCACAAGCCCCTTTGTCTCCAGCTTCTGCACCAGCCCGGTGACAGTGGGATTGGTCATGGAAAACTTCGCCTCGATATCCGCCTGCCGCACGCTGCCCTCCGGCGTGTGATAGAGCACCATCAATATCTTGAACTGGCTGCCCGTCAGGCCATAGGGCGCGAGCAGCTGATTGGAGAGCTTGTCAAAGGTCAGCGAGGATCTTTTGATCAGGATCGATATTTTCGCATGTTCCATAAACCGTCTCCTCCCGAACATAAAGATAGCTTCCTATAGATTATACCATAGGAAGCTATGGAAAGCAAGCACTGCGGCACAAATAAAAAAGGCGCACCTGACAGGATCGTCTGCGCGCAAAGCCGCCGTTTCAGGCAAAAAGCGTGACCGCCGGGGCATCCGGCGGTCACGCTGAAACTGTCAAAAACCGGCTTGCGCCGCTTTTTCGAGAATGTTTGCAGCCCGGAGGGCGCACCTTAGCAGAATTCCAGCGCGGCGGGACCTTTTTCGCGCACCTCGCCTACGATGGCGCTCCACGGGGCGGTGGGCTGAAGCAGCGACAAAAGCGTTTCCGCCTCGCTGCGCGGCAGCGCCACGAGAAGGCCGCCGGAGGTCTGCGGGTCGGCAGCGATGTCCAAAAGCGCCTGCTGCGCACCTGGCAGCACCGCAAGGTGAGGCTTCACATAGTCCATGTTGCGGTACGCACCCGAGGGAATGATGCCCATCTCGGCCATCTCGCGCGCCTGCGGCATCAGTGGCAGTGCCTCGCCGTACAGGCGGATGGTCACACCCGAACCGTCAGCCATTTCAAAGCCGTGTCCCAAAAGGCCAAATCCCGTCACGTCGGTGCAGGCATGCACGTCGTTCACCGACAGCACCGCCTCGCCCGCTGCCTTGTTCAGCGTTGCCATGTGGCGGTACGCCGCGTCGCGCGAGGCGCTTTCGATGAGGTCGGCCTTGAGCGCAGTAGTGAGGATGCCGCTGCCGAGCGGCTTGGTCAAAACCAGCACGTCGCCCGGCTGCGCGCCCACGTTGCGCAGGATGCGCTGCGGGTGCACAAAGCCCGTGACGCACAGGCCGTACTTGGGTTCGTTGTCCTGAATGGTGTGCCCCCCGGCGATCACGCAGCCGGCCTCCACGGCCTTGTCGTGCCCGCCCTCCATAATGGCGCGCACGGTTTTCAGCGACAGGCAGTTTGGCACGCACAAAAGGTTCATCGCCAGCTTCGGCACGCCGCCCATGGCGTACACGTCGCTGAGTGCATTCGCTGCGGCGATCTGCCCGAAGAGGTAGGGGTCGTCGACGATGGGGGTAAAAAAGTCGACGGTCTGGATCACGGCAATGTCGTCTGTCACGCCGTAAACGCAGGCGTCGTCGCTGCTGTCATAGCCGACCAGCAGACGCGGATCCGTCACATTCGGCAGACCCTCCAGAATACTTGACAGGGCACCCGGCCCCAGCTTGGCCGCTCACCCTGCGGCAGAGGTCATTTGTGTCAGCGGCAGCTCCTTTGACATGTGCCTCACCTCCATGGCTGAAAAGTTCAAACCCATTTTAGTTGCTTTGCCGCGATTTGTCAAACAGAAAAGACCAGCGCATTTATCAGGAAAACCTCTTGCCAGACAGCAGCAAAAGGTGTATTTATATAAAATAGAAGAAAATACACCGGAGGAACACTGATGATCTATCTTGACAACGCCGCCACCACGCTGCAAAAGCCGCCGCAGGTGATCGACGCCGTAGTGCACGCCATGAGCACCATGGGCAACAGCGCGCGCGGCACGCACGGCGGTGCGCTGGCCTCCTCGCGCACGATCTACGACACGCGCAGCAAGCTCGCCGCGCTCTTTGGCTGCGCACGCGCCGACCATGTGGTTTTTACTGCCAACTCCACCGAGGCGCTCAACATGGCCATCTGCGGCACGCTGCGCCCCGGCGACCACGTCATCTCCACCGACCTTGAGCACAACAGCGTGCTGCGCCCGCTCTACCGCTTGCAAGAGGAGCGCGGCGTGGCGCTCTCCTTCGCACCCGCCGACCACGCAGGGAACCTGGATTACGACGATTTTTCGCGCCTGCTGCGCCCGCAGACGCGCGCGGTGGTGTGCACGCACGCCTCCAACCTCACCGGAAATGCCGTCGACCTTGTGCGTGTGGGTGAGTTTGCACACCGGCACGGTCTGCTGTTTATTGTAGATGCGTCGCAGTCGGCAGGCGTGCTGCCCATCGACATGGAGCGCATGCACATCGACATTCTCTGCTTCACCGGGCACAAAAGCCTCATGGGGCCGCAGGGCACAGGCGGACTGTGCCTGCACGAGGGCGTGGAGATCGCGCCGTGGAAGGTGGGCGGCACGGGCGTGCAGACGTATTCGCGCACGCAGCCGGCGCAGCTGCCGGTGCTGCTGGAGGCGGGCACGCTCAACGGCCACGGCATCGCGGGGCTCAACGCCGCGCTGGACTTCCTGCACGACACCGGCATCGACGTCATCCACGCGCACGAGACGGCGCTCATGCGCCGCTTTTACGAGGGCGTGCGGGCGATCAACGGCGTGACGGTGTACGGCGACTTTTCGCGCGAGCGCACGGCCGTGGTGGCGCTCAACCTGCGCGACTACGACTCCGGTGAGGTCTCCGACGCACTCAGCGAGGACTACGGCATCGCCACGCGTCCGGGCGCGCACTGCGCCCCGCGCATGCACCAGGCGCTGGGCACCGTGGAACAGGGTGCTGTGCGCTTCAGCTTCGGCTGGTACAACACCGAAAACGATGTGGACGCGGCCATCCGCGCCCTGAAGGAGCTTGCCGAATGAGAGAGAAGAAGCTTTGGCTTGTCATTTCGTTTCACACCACCGCCGCTGCCATCGGCATGGAAAAGCTCTGCCGCGAGCAGGAGCTGCCGGGGCGGCTGATCCCCGTGCCGCGTGAGATCACTGCCGACTGCGGCATGGCCTGGCGCGCCGCGCCGGAGGATCGCCCCGTGCTGGAAGCGCTCGCGCAGAAAAACGCCCTCGAGGTGGAGGGCTTTTACGAGCTGCTGCTGTAATTCAACAGTGAGACTCCCCACGAACCAGATGATTCGTGGGGAGTTCATATTTTTCATTGGAGCTGCCGCGCTCAGCCGTTCTGTGCGCTCGCTCTGGCCTCGGTGATGCGCGAGAGGTCGAGCGCGTCGCGCGTGCTGGCATAGTCCGCCCCCTGCAGCCCCTCACGCATGAGGAAGGCACGTCCGGTGAAGCAGAGCGGCAAAACGGCGCAGTCCTCAAGCAGCAGCGCCTCGGCATCGCACAAAAAGGCCATGCGCGCGGCAGGGTCGCTTGAGTTTTCTGCCGCGCCCAGCAGCAGATCGTAAGAGGTGTTGGCGCTGCCGACCACGTTGTCCTCGTGCCCGCTGCGCCAGCGGTCGAGAAATTCCCACGCGTCGTCGCGCACGGCGGACAGCGCGCCGAGCGCAAGGTCGTACTCCCCTGCGGCAATCCGCGCGTCGTACTCCTCCTGGGTGAGCGCCTCGGGCGTGACACTGATGTCGAGGCGCAGCAGCCAGTGCGCGCACAAAAGCTCCGCCAGGCGCTCGTTTCTGTCCTCCTGCGTGCAGATCAACCGCAGCGCCGTGCCGGACTGCCGCAGATCCTCCAGCCGTCTTTCCGCCATCGCCATGCGCGTTTCGCGCTCCGTGCCGTCGGCGGAAAGCAGCTCGCCGCTCGTCTCGCGGAAGGACACGCCCTCCGCGCCGCCCGCGATGCCGTCGGGTACCAGCCCCGTGGCCGGGATATTCGCCTGCGCACCGAGCGCGGCGGCAAGCTCGCTGCGGTCCACCGCGTCAAAAAGCGCCGCGCGCAGCGTCTCGTCGGAGAGCCAGTCGGACAGCTGGTTGAACAGCAGACAGGCCGTGCGCGCCGTGGGGCGGCGGAATGCCGCGTCCTCCTCGCGCAGGGGCAGCGCGCCGGAAAAGGCCGTCACATCCAGCCCACCGTCGCAGTAGAGCGCATAGGCTGCCGCTTCGTCATCGCTGAGCGTGAACACCAGCCGGTCGGGCGTGAGCGTCTGCGCGCCGTAATACTCTTCGTTTTCCACAAGCACCAGTGTGTCCGCCGTGTTCCACGACTCCACACGGTACGGCCCGCAGCACAAAACGGCCTCCGCATCCGTCCAGTCGTCAGCCTGCACGGCCTTGCGCTGCATCGGCGCGGTCACGGGCGAGGTGCACACGCTCTGCAAAAAGTGCACGCAATCGGAATCCACCGTGACGCTGAGCACCGTGCTGCTCTCCGCCGAGACGGCAAGCTTGCTCGTATCGCCGCTCTCGCGTGCCTCGTCGTAGCCGCAGATCATATGCAGCAGGTCGCTGTTGGGGTTTTCGCGCGTGGGGTCGACCAGCCTGCGCCAGGCGAACACAAAGTCCTCCGCCTTCACCCGCGCGCCGCTGGACCAGCGGGCGGCGCTGCGCAGCGTGAAGGTGTAGGTGGTGGTACCGTCGTAGTTTTCGTGTGCCTCGTACTCTCGGGCAAGGCCGAGAGCGAGCGTCTGTGCGCCGTCCTCGCCGGTCTCAAGGCGCAGCAGGTTTTCAAACAGCGCGGCAAACACGGTGTTCGCCGCCGAGTCGGTGTTCTGCGAGGGGTCGAGCGAGGCGATGGGGCCGCACACGCAGGCGCGCAGGGTGAAAGGCTCCTCATCCGGTACCCTGCGGCTGCAACCGGCAAGCAGGGTCAGCAAAAGCGCTGCGCACAGCAGCGCGGAAAGCATCTTTGTTTTGTTGAGCATGGCAGTTCTCCTTCCGTCGCGGCGGGAGTATGAAATGCGCCGGTGGCGCGTGTAGACTATCGCATTATACTCAAAAAATGCCCCGCTGTAAAGACGCCGGAGTAAAAAAGTTACAAATTGTTACCAACGAAAGGCCGCTTTTGACATTCGCAGCAAGCTGTGGTATGATGGCTTTGCAGATTATACAGCACTCCCGAAACCGAAAGGAGACACCATGAAATTGAAACGGATCCTCTGCGCGCTTTTGTGCGCGCTTGTGCTGTGCGCGCCGGTGCGCGCGGGCAGCAGCTTTTCCGACGTGCCCGCCGGGCACTGGGCAGCCGAGAGCGTGAACCGCGCGGCAGAGCTGGGCATTGTGCAGGGCACGGGCGGCGGGCAGTTTGGCCTGGGACAGCAGATGACCCGTGCCGCCTTCGTCACGGCGCTTTGCCGCGTGATGCAGTGGGAAATGGTCAAGCCCCAGACGCCCCACTTTTCCGACGTGCAGGACCGCGCCGCGTGGTACTACACCGCCGTGGAGACCGCGCACGCCAACGGCGCGCTCTTCTCCTACAGCAACGCCTTCCGCCCCGACGAGCCCATCACGCGCGAGGAGATGGCCGTGATGCTGGTGCGCGCGCTGGGCTTTGCCTCCTTCGCCGGGACAGTGCAGGATGACTGCCCCTTTTCCGACGTGACCACCTCACGCGGCTACATCTGCCTTGCCTGGCGCATGGGACTGATGCGCGGCACGTCAGGCAGCCGCTTTGAGCCCCGCCGGGGCTCCACACGCGAAGAGGCCGCCACGCTGCTGCTGCGCGCGCACGACCGCCTTTCCGCCGTCTGCACCAGCCAGCGTGTGACCACCGTGCCGGAGGGCGCGGTGCTGTCCGCCTCGCTCACCGGGTCGACCGGTACGCTGCCGATGAGTCCGCGCGCGCCGCTTTCGGCTGTATACGAGGCAGCGGTGAAGTGCGGTGAGGGCGGAACGGTCGCGTTCAACACCACGGCGCTGCTGCAAACGGTGGAAAACGGTGAGGTGACCTGGCAGCGCGAGCTGACGGCGCAGGAACTGAGCGACTGTCTTGCCGACGAGCGCGCGGCGCGGCTGCGCTCTGCGCGGTATGAAAGCTCGTACCTGCTGCTCAGCGGCGAGAACGGCACAAGCACGGTGATCTGGTACGAGAGCGAGGAGGACATCGCCCTCAAACTCTCCCTCTGCCGCCTGCTCGGCGTATCCAATGTTCTTTTGATCGGATAAAAGCACATCCCCGGACGAGCCTGTTACACGGCTCATCCGGGGATGTCTGGTATCTGACGCTCTTATTGCAGCCGCAGCTGCTGCACGCTCAGCGCGCGGGTGTGGGCGATAGGCTTCCACTCACGCTTGCGGCGCAGCAGAGAGATGAGGTTGAGCGGCAGGAACGCCGCCATGAACACCGGGAACAGCGCCGCCGCGCGCACGATGCGCCCGTCGCGGTAGCCGCCGATGCGCGCGAGCACCAGCGCACAGAGGAATACCCCCAGCGCCGCAGGCAGAAGAAGCAGCGCCGCTTCGGGGTGGAGGATAAGTGTAAAAGTGGTGGGAAGCACGCCCACAGCCTGCGCAAACGGCGCGCACACGATCATCAGCGAGTCGAACGCGCGCAGCCCACCCACGCCGGGGATGGCACGCAGCAGCAACGGCACGCGGCGCGGCGCCACGTCCATGATGCCGCTGCACCAGCGGCGGCGCTGCCGCAGCGAAACGGCAAAGCGCGTGGGCGACTCGTCATAGGTGACGGCCTCCGGCACCCAAGCCACGCGGAAGCCCGCCGCCGCGCACTGCGCGGAAAACTCGGCGTCCTCGGCAAGCGTGACGGTGTTCCAACCGCCCAGCGTCTCAAATACGCGCCGGTGCACAGCAAAGCCCGTGCCCACCAGCTTGGCGGACAGGCCGCAGTTGGCCCGCGCGCGGGAGAAGAACGTGTCGAAAAGCGTGAAGTACAGGCCGTAGCACCCGGCGGTGGCGGAGTCATAGGGGTTTTTGGCGCGAAGCGCCCCCTTGGCCAGCGGCACACCGGAGAGCAGCGCGTCGTTTATGCGGGCGAGAAAGTCAGGGTCGGCGATGTTGTCCGCGTCGAATACGCAGAACGCGTCGTACCCGCGCGGCAGCAGCTGCGCCACGGCCTCGTGCAGCGCGTCGCCCTTGCATGTCACCGGGTGCAGACAGTGCAGCAGCCGCGCCCCGGCAGCGGCCGCGCGCTCGGCGGTGCGGTCGGTACAGTTGTTGGGGACAACGTATACGTCGCGCAGCGCGGCGGGGTAATTCTGCGTGAGCAGACTTTCCACCAGCGCACCGATCACGGCCTCCTCATTGCGCGCGGCGATCACGCAGGCAAAACGCAGCTGCGGCACGCGGGGCGCAAACGGCTTCGGCTTTTTCAGCGCGAACAGCGCCACCAGCGCAAACCACAAAGAAAACACACGCAGAGCCGCAGAGAACGCGGCCAACAGAACAGAGAGCATAAAACACACCGACCTTTTCATTTCCTGGATGTTCCAAGAATAACGAACGGTTTTTAAGAACGGTGCGGCAGAAAGCTTAAGTTTCGCTTAATTCCACATGAGAAAAAAGCCTGCGAGGCTTTTTGGACAAACTAAAGGCGCGCTGCAAAATTGCAGCGCGCCCGTGACTGTCAAAAAACGTCATTGCGAACCAGTGACCGATGTCACTGGTGTGGCAATCCGTCCTTTTTCACGCGTTTCCGAACCATTCCAGTGCAGGAAATGCGGATTCCCACGCCAGTGTGCGCACTTGTTCGGAATGACGGGGGGCTTTGACACGTTCAGGCGCGCTGCAAAATTGCAGCGCGCCCTTTTGGCTTGCGTATCGGGTTTCGGTTTTAGGCCTCGGGCTTGTCCTCGGCAGGCTGCTCGCAGCAGCAGGGCTCCTCAGCAGACTTTTCCTCAGCGGGCTGCTCGCAGCAGCAGGGCTCCTCAGCAGGCTTTTCCTCAACAGGCTTCTCCTCAGCGAGGGGCGCTTCCACGTCGGCCTTGGCGGCATCGCGCGCGGCCTCGAGCTCGGCGATCTTCGCCTGAGAGGCGCGGATGGCGGCCACCACATCGGCCACAGCCTCGGGAACCTCATCGCCCAGCGTGGAAACATACCACTCGCCGATGGCGCGGTAGTTCTTCTCCATGCTGAACTGCTCATTCTTGATGGAAACGGTGGTCTTGGCAACGTCGGCGGCGAACTGCGCCTTGTCGGCGGCCACGGAGGCGACCTCGCGGGCCTTTTCCCCGGCGGTGAATGCCAGCTCCTGCGCCTTTTTGGTCAAATCATTCCAGATAGCCATGATAAAAAATCTCCTTTCCGTATTTTCATGGTGTCAAACATATTATACCGCGGAAAAAGCGACAGTGCAAGGGGAAAGGCGGATGATTCCATAAAGTTTTCTTTAACTTTTCCTTATTTCTCCACCCAACCGCGGGCACAGGCCACGGCGCGCTGCCACTGGCGGTAGTCCTCCTCGCAGTCGGCCTGCGGGCGGCGGGGCGCAAACACGCGGTCGCTGCGGCGGGCGGCGCGCAGCTCGTCAAGGTCGCCCCAAAAGCCCACGGCAAGCCCGGCCAGCGCCGCCGCGCCAAAGGCGGTGGTCTCCACCATGACGGGACGGTCGACAGGAATGCGCAGCAGGTCGGACTGCACCTGAAGCATCAGGTCGCTCACGCTCGCGCCGCCGTCAGCGCGCAGCGCGGTGATCGGACAGGGCGCGTCCTGCCGCATGGCGCCCATCAGGTCGGCCACCTGATAGGGGATGGACTCGAGTACAGCGCGCGCCACATGCGCACGCGTCACGCCGCGCGTGAGCCCCACCAGGCAGCCGCGCGCGTACATGTCCCAGTACGGCGCGCCAAGGCCGGTGAAGGCCGGCACGAAACGCACACCCAGCGTGTCGGGCACAGACTCGGCCAGGAGATCAATCTCGTGCGCGGAGGAGATCAGCCCCAGCT
>CAYPLM010000032.1:0-12357 GCA_964411575.1 uncultured Oscillibacter sp.
CTCTTTTTGCGCTCGCGCTCGTGCGCGAGCGCAAAAAGAGCGTGTAAGGGGCGTGCGCCGTGAAGATCGGAGTTTACGGCGGCAGCTTCAATCCGCCGCATCTGGGGCACTTTGTCGCTGCGGTGTACGCCGCAAGGACGCTGGGGCTTAAAAAGCTTTTCTTCATCCCCGCCGGGATCCCGCCGCACAAAAAGCTTGCCGACGGCAGCCCCGAAAACGCGCAGCGCCTTGCCATGGTGCGCGCGATGGCCGAGGCCACGGGATATGAATGCGGTGTCGACGCCTCGGCGCTGGACATCGAAATGACGCGCGAGGGCAAAAGCTATACTGTGGACACCCTGCGCGCGCTGCGTGCGCAGTACCCGGACGACGAGCTGTGGCTGCTGATGGGCACGGACATGTTTTTGAGCTTCCAGGACTGGTACTGCCCCGGCGACATCCTCGCTATGGCCGGGCTGTGCGCCTTTGGCCGCAGCGAAACGGACGGCGAGGCGCTGTTTGCGCCCCAGCGGGCGTTCTTGCAGCAGCGCTTTCCCGGCTGCCGCATTACCACGCTGGTGGTGCCGGGGCTGGTGGATATCTCTTCCACAAAGCTGCGCGAGGCGCTGCCCTGCGGCGGCTACGACTGCTATCTTCTGCCGCAGGTGTACGGCTACATCCTGCGCGAAAAGCTCTATGGAACAAATTTCGACCTCACCCGTCTAAACGAGCGGGAGCTGCGTATCGTTGCGCAGAGCTTTCTCAAGGCCAAGCGCATCCCGCATGTGCTCGGCACCGAAAAAACTGCCGCCGCGCTGGCGGAAAAATACGGCGCGGATGTGCACAAGGCGCGCGTGGCCGCTTTGCTGCACGACTGCACCAAGCGCCTGACGCTCGACGAGCAGCTTTCGCTTGCCGCGCAGTACAACGTGGCGCTCGACGAGGTGGAGCGCGTCACGCTCAAGCTCACGCATGCCAAGACCGGCGCGGCGCTTGCACGCGCGCTGTTCGGCGTGGACAACGAGGTGTACGGTGCCATTCTCTGGCACACCACGGGGCGACCCGACATGACGCTGCTGGAAAAGATCCTCTACCTTGCCGACTATATCGAGCCCACGCGCGATTTTCCCGGCGTTGACGCACTGCGCGAGGCCGTGTGGCGCGATCTGGACGAGGGGCTCAGGATGGGCCTTTCGATGACTGTGGATGAGATGAACGAGCTGGGCGCGCCCATCCACGAAAATACGCTCTCCGCCCTGCGCTTCCTGAGAGGAAATATGGATGAATCAGACACCTGAAAAAGAAAAAACCGTCTCTGCCGCGTCCGTGCCCGACACGGAAACGCCCGCCGCGCCCGTGGTGGACGTGGAGACTGTGATGAGCGGCGAGCCTGTGGTCAACGTGGAGGCCGTGATGGATGCCGCGCCGCCGGAGGACGAAGGCGGTCTGCGCGGCTACTATGCGCGCAACTGCGACGAAGCCTGGGGTCAGCTGAAAACCACCTTTGCCCACCCGTGGCGCTGGGTGCTGGGTGCTTTGGGCGTGTGTCTGGCGCTGCTTTTGTGCGCGGGGCTGTACTTTTTGAGCACCGTTCGCCTGCCCAGTCTCCCCTCCGAACCGGCGGACGGCCCTGCGGGCAACACCGTGGTCGACCGCGACACACACGAGGAGGTGGAGATTCCCACCACCGGCAGTGTCAGCGGCGAGCGCCGCGAGGGGGTGTACACCATCCTCTGCGTGGGTACCGACGCCGGCGGCGGCAACACCGACGTTCTGATGCTGCTCACCTACGACGTGCCCAACCAGAAGGCGACGCTTCTGAGCATCCCGCGCGACACGATGGTCAACGTCAAGTGGGATCTCAAGCGCATCAACTCAGTGTACGGCGTGTACGGCATGGACGGGCTGAAGAAGTACATCGGCAATCTTGTCGGCTTCCAGCCGGACTATTACGTCAAGGTCAACCTCAAAGCCTTCGTCAAGGTCATCGACCTCATCGGCGGCGTTACCTTCGACGTGCCGCGCAACATGGACTACGACGATCCCGCGCAGGATCTCTACATCCATCTCAAAAAGGGCACGCAGACGCTCAACGGCACGCAGGCCATGGGGCTTGTGCGCTGGCGCAAGAATAACACCGGCACACGCGGCTACAGCGACGAGGAGCGCATGAAGACCCAGCAGGCGTTTTTGAAGGCCGCCGCGCAGCAGTGCATCGACAGCATGAGCTGGAACACGATCAGCGGCATTTTGGACGCGTTCTATTCCTATGTGGAAAGCGACCTGACGCTGGGTGAGATGCTCTCCTTTGCCCAGCACGCCGTCAGCATGGATCTCGACAACCTTACCACCTTCACCATGCCTGGTGACTATGCCGCCTCGGCGTGGAGCTACACCTATAAAAATTACCAGTCCTACGTCCTGCCCGACGCGCAGGAGCTTCTCACGCTGGTCAACGCGTACTCCAATCCCTATGTCCAGCCCATCACCGCCGACATGCTCGACATCATGAGCATCAACTCCGACGGCAGCGTCAGCTCGTCCACGGGCGTGGTGGCCGACAGCCGCGCCGCCCAGCCGCCGGAAAAGCCCAAGAAGAAAACCGAGACCAAGACAGAAGAGCCCGCCGAGCCGACGGAACCGACAGAACCTGTTGAGCCCACCGAGCCGACGGAACCGGCCGAACCTGTTGAGCCCACCGAGCCGACGGAACCGGCCGAACCCCTTGAACCCACGGAACCGACCGAGCCAACGGAACCCACCGAACCGACGGAACCCGCTGAACCGAGCGAACCGACGAAGCCTGCCGAGCCTGTTGAGCCCGTTGAGCCCACGCCGGAGGAGCCGGAAAACTGATAAGAACAGGAGATCACCATTATGTTACAGGCAAAAGAGCTTGCCCTGCTGGCGGCAAAGGCGCTTGACAGCAAGAAGGGGCGCGACATCCGGGTGCTGGAGGTGGCGCATGTCACCACGCTGGCAGATTACTTCGTCATCTGCTCGGGCGGCAGTAACACGCAGATCAACGCCCTGATCGACGAGGTGGAAAAGCAGCTCGACCTCGCGGGCGAAAAGGCGCTGCACCGCGAGGGCTATCGCGGCGGCACCTGGGTGCTGCTCGACTACGGCTGTGTGGCCGTGCATGTGTTCAACGAGGAGGCGCGCAAGTTCTATGCGCTCGAGCGCCTGTGGAGCGACGGGCACGAGCTTGACCTGTCCGCCGTCCTCACTCCCGACGAGGCGTAACATGGCACAGAGGAAAAAGCGCATCCACGATTGGCGCAAGCTCAAGTGGCCGTTTACCGTCACGTTTTTGTACTATGCGCTCCTCTGCCGCTGGACGGACACCGCCGCGCAGGACGCCGCAGGCTTTGCCGCCGTACTGGCGCTGTGCCTGATCATCGACGCGGTGGCCTACGGCTGCTATATCTGGTTTCTGAGCAAGACCGAGGAGAATATGGGAAAGCTCTGGTTTGTCTTTATCCTCGCCTACACGCTGGCAAGCAGCGAGCAGCTGGGCATCGTCTGGCAGGCCATGCAGCACCGCGCGGGCGTGGCGTAAAAACGTCAAAAACGGCGAAAGAGGCTGCTGCAAACACGTTGCAGCAGCCTCTTTGCAGCATGTCAAAAAAGCCTCGCAGAGTTTCGCGTCCGCAGACGCGAAATGCTTCCAACCGTTTTTTCCGGCGGCATGTACGTCGGAAAAAACTCCTATCAGCCCGCAAACGTGCTCGCGCAAAGCACGAGTGCGCTGCAGCGGGCTGCAAGCCTTCTCAAAAAAGCGGCGTCAGCCGGTTTTTTGACAGTCTCTAAAGAGGCTGCTGCAAACACGTTGCAGCAGCCTCTTCAGCGTGCCCAAGTTCCCCTCATTCCGAGCAAGTTTCGCACGCTGGCGTGGGAATCCGTGATTCCTACACTGGATCGGTTCGGAAACGCGCGAAAAAGGACGGATTGCGAACCAGTGACATCAGTCACTGGTTCGCAATGACGCTTTTTTGATAGCCTCTTTGTTTTTTATTCCACCGTAAAGGGGATCGAGAAGGGATGCTCCCAGCGGTAATAGAGACCGCCGGGGGAGAGCATGCAGGGCACTTGCGTGACGCTTGCGTGCCAGCCCAGCCGCGCCCTGCCGGGGCGCGAAACGGTCTCGCCGCTTGCCTCGTCCACCACAAGCTCGTGCAGGATCGTCAGATCCTCCGTCACCATGCTCAGTGTGGCGTCTCCGACGGTCAGCACGATACCCTCGCGGCCTTCCGTTGAGAGGCTGAGGTTGACAACCTCGCGGCTTTCGTCGGTGCAGGAGAGCGCGATGTGCAGGTTTTGCCATGTGAAGTCGTCGTACACCGTGCGCATGGCTGCCACCTCGGGCGTGTCCGCGGCGGGGAGGGGTTCGTAGTCCGTGACAAGCTCGCCCGCCGTCAGCGTGACGCTGCCATAGGGGAAGGCCACCGTCGTCTCCTCAAGTTCAGGTACGGAGAGGGAGAAGCAGATTGGCTCGCCCAGGTTGGAATAGCCCGCGCGCGTGGCGTAGGCCGCGAGAGCTTCGTAGACATAGGGCACGTTCAGCGTGTATTCTCCCGCCGGGGCCTCGCCGAAGCTCCAGTCAAAATACTGTGCGCTGCTGTAGGGGCGGTAGTCCACCGGCGTGCCGGACAGCACGGTGCCATCCGCCGCTGTCACCGTGACGGGTGCCGCCTCGCCGAAGAGCCTCGTCAGCCCCGGATCGATGACGAAATCGCCCTCGCTGAGCGGATAGATGGACACGATCAGCTCGCCGTTCTCCCGCCGGGGCACGGCGAGCAGGCCACCCTCGTTTTCCGTGAGGGCAAAGACGCCCACGCGCTCGTAGCTCGTCTCCTCTGCGCGGCGCAGCGTCAGCTCGAGCGATTCCGCCGCGCCGACGAGATGTAGGGTCAGAGTATCATCCGCGTCCGGCGGCAGCTCGCCCCGGAAGCACTGCGTCATCTCCTCCTGCGTGCCGCTGAGCATGCGGTGGGCGTTGCTCAGCAGCGCAGTGTCCTCCAGTCCCTCCGCCGAGAGGGACAGCCCATAATGGGCGGACAGCGTCCACGGCGTTACATCCTCCGTGCCCCGCAGCGTGCAGCTTAGCAGCAGCAGCCCGTCGTTCCACCAGCCGTCCTCCACGGTGAGGGTGTAGTCCTCCGTTTCCAGCACCGCCGTGTCCTCGAGCACATAGGCGGGCGTACTCTCGTCGGTGTTGATGCCGTAGCCGGGAATGATGCCGAAATACCGCAGCACCAGGTAGGCGCAGGCGGCCAGCAGTGCAGCCAGCGCAGAGAGCAGAAGGCCGATGGTCATCGCCTTGAGCAGCTTTTTGAGGCTGCGCTGGTGGCGCTTTTTCACGGTCTCGTAGGGAATGCCCAGCGCGGCGGCGATCTCCTTGAAGCTCATGCCGCCGTAGTATTTCTGCCGCACGATCTGCGCGTCGATGGGGTCGAGCTGCTCGAGCGCGGCGGCGAGGTCAACGCGCGTTGCGCTGTCCTCGGCAAAGTCGCGCGCCTCGTCCTGCTCTTCGTCCGGAGCCATGCGCAGGCGCGATAGTTCGTGGTAGCTCTTCACCGCCAGACGGTCGGTGATGACGGACAGATACGCGCCGAGGCTGCCCTTGTCGGGGTCGAAGCGCTCCCGATGCTCATAAAATTGCAGGAAGGTCTCGTCGACCAGATCCTTGATCTCTTCGCTGTCGTTCACCCGCCGCGCCGCTACGGCGCAAAGAAGCCCCGTGTATTGCGTCACCAGCGCCTCCATGCCGCGCTCGGGCTCGCGCTCCAAAAGCGCCAGAAGCTCCTTATCTTTCATCTCTGCTCCTCATCTCGTGCCTTCTGCGCGCGCAGCGGCGGTCGTACCACAGGCACAGCACGATCTGCACCAGCGTGGAGGAAGGGGTGGCAAGCCCCAGCGCGAACAGCGAGCCGGGGAAGGCGCGGCGCATCACCAGCGCCATGGGCAGACGCACGCCGAACGCGCCCACAATGCCCTGTACCATGGTGAACATGGTGCGCCCACAGCCGTTGAAGTAGCCGACCATCGAGAACATCACGCTCGTGAGCAGACAGTCGATGGCGTAGGCGCGCAGATATTCTGCCGCCGCCGCAATGACAAGCGCATCGTCGGCAAAGACGACGGCAAGCAGCTCCCCCCGGAAGAACACCAGCGCGAACACCGCCACGCTCACCACCAGCGACGAGCCGATGGCGCACAGCAGCGCGCGCCGGGCGCGCTTTTCCTCGCCCGCGCCGATGTTCTGCGCGACGAAGGCGGTGGTGGACTGGCTGTAGGCCGAGGGAATGAGCATGACGAAGGCGCACAGCTTTTCTGCCACGCCCACGCCCGCCGAGGGGATGGTGCCCATGGAGTTGGCGATGGCCAGCATCACCAGAAACGACGCGCCCACCAGCAGCTCCTGAAAGGCGATGGGCACGCCGATGCGCAGGATGCTGCGGATCATCGGCGCGTCAAAGCGGATGCTGCGGCGCGAGAAGGCGAATGGCAGGCTCCTGCGGCGGATGATCAAAAGCGAGAGCAGCACGCTCACCGCCTGGGCGAACACCGTGGCGATGGCCGCGCCCGCCACGCCCATGTGGAACACCGCCACGAGCAGAAAATCACCCGCGATGTTCAGCACGCACGCGATGCTCACAGTGATCAGCGGCATTTTGGCGTCGCCCATGCCGCGGAAGATGCTGCCCACCAGATTGTACGCCACGATGAAAAGCGTGCCTGCCGAGCAGATGCGCACATAGGCCACCGTGCCGGCAAATGCGTCCTCCGGCGCTTTGAGGATGGCGGCCATCTGCGGGGCAAAGGCGATGGACAGCGCCGTGGCGGCGAGCGTGACCGCGCCGAAGAGAACCATGCCCGCGCCGATTACGCGGCCGCCCTCCTCTGCACGCCCCTCGCCGAGCTTCTGTCCCAGCAGCACGGTGATGCCCATGGCAAGGCTGGTGAAAAGGACGGTGATGTTCTGCATGATCTGGCTGCCGGTGGAGACGGCGGAGATGTCTGCCGCCGTGCCGTATTTGCCCACCACCTGTAAGTCCACCGCACCGTACATCGCCTGTAGGAAAAGCGCCAGCAGCACCGGCAGGGCAAAGCGGACCAGCGCCGGAAGAATGGCTCCGCGCGTAAAATCATGTTCGCGTTCCATAAAAAAATTGACCTCGTTTCTTGAAAAAGGCGGCTCTGCTGTTACGGCATGCGGCGCTTATCCGCCGCGTTTATCGCAGGAAACTCTAACATAAAGTGCGGAAAAAGTCAACTGCGGCTCTTTCCTTTTGCGCGGCGGTGTGGTATACTGAATTATCATACGCAGGAGGAAACGTCATGCATCCGCTGGCACATTTCAAAACCATCACGCGGCATCGGCATCTGGTGTGCCAGTACTGCTTCCGGCTGGGGCTTTACCGGCAGGGGCTGGCGCACGATCTGAGCAAGTATTCGCCCGTGGAATTCTGGCGGGGCGCAAAGTATTATCAGGGCTTCCGCTCGCCCAACGACGCCGAGCGGCGCGAGACGGGGCTTTCCGTGGCGTGGCTGCACCACAAGGGGCGCAACCGCCACCACTTTGAATACTGGATCGACTACTGCATCCAGCCCGACGATTCGATCAAAATGGGCGGGTGCAAAATGCCGCTGCGGTATGTGGCCGAGATGTTCTGCGATCGTATCGCTGCCTGCCGCATCTATCTGGGCAAGAAATACACGCCCGCCGCGCCGTATGACTACTATGTGCGCTCGAAAACGCATGTGCTCATCCACCCAGAGACCGCCGCGCAGCTGGAGGAAATGCTGCGCCTTCTGCGCGACGAGGGCGAGGAGGCCGCCTTTTCCCATGTGCGCGCGCTGCTGCGGGCAGAAAAGTGAGAAAAACGGCAGATTTTCCCTTGCATTTTTCCCTGGTCTGCATTAAACTATAATGTAAAGACTCTTAACGCTACAACAGAGGACGTAACCGATATGACCAGCCATCATCCCTATAAGACCCGTGCGGGCGGCGCGACCGTGACCGTGTTCGTGCCTTACGACTGCCGCAACCACTGCCCCTTCTGCGTCAACAAGCAGGAGTATGCCAACGCCGAGGGCTTCAGTGTGGAAGCCATCCTGCAAAGCATCCGCACTATGGATGCCATCACGCCCGCGTGCGACTTTGTGTTCACCGGCGGCGAGCCCTTCGCCCAGCCCGACGCTCTGCAGCGTCTGCTCGACGCGGTGCCCAAAACGCATAAGGTGTACATCAACACCACGTTCCCCGTGCAGCCTGGCTGCCCGGCGGACGAAATGCTCGACTTCACGCGCCGCAACGCCGACAAGATCACCTGCATTAACATCTCGCGCCATTTGCAGCACTATGTGGAGGAGTCGCCTGACGAGGTGGTCGCGCAGATCGCCACGCGCAAGCGCATTAACTGCGTGCTCTACCGGCACTATCCGTCGGAGAAACTGGTGGATTATGCCGAGCGCTGGCGCAAGTACGGCATCCCTATCCAGTTCCGCTACGACTACACCGAGACCACGCCGGAAAATCTCTACGATGTGGACGACGACCCGATTTTGCAGGATCTCATGCGTCAGTTTACCTACCGTGGGCTCGACGGCTGCCGCATGCGAAACGGTTTCCACTTTGCCTACAAGGATCTGCACATGACCTACCACAAGACCCTGCCCTACTCGACCATCGTGGAGACAGACGAGCACGGCGTGACCTACGACATCCTCTACGACATTCTCATCAAGCAAAACGGCGATCTGCACTCCGACTGGACAGGTGTGCCGCTGGACGTGGAAGCGTACCGCCATGTGGTGTTCGAGCCGTACGATCTGCGCGTGCTCGACGGCAGCGTGGAGTTTTGAGAAGGCTTGCAGCCCGCCGCAGCGCACTTGCGCTCCGCGCTCGCACGGAAAGCGGGCTGAGAAGAGTTTTTCCCGGCGTATCTGCCGCCGGAAAAAACGATTGAAATTTTTTCGCGTCTGCGGACGCGAAGCTCTGCGAGGCTTTTTTGACAAGCTGAAAGGACTGCTGCAATGCTTTGCAGCAGTCCTTTTTATGGAGCGGCAAACAATATAAGTAAAGAAACGTGCGCAAAACCAGTAGGGAGCGGCGGAAAAAAAGGCCGGCGGGAGAAGGGGTCTCCTGCCGGTCGTTTCTGTTTACTTCTGCGCAAAGTGCAGTGTCCATTCCTCCGCGTGGGCGAAGGGGTCGGCCGCCGTGGGGGCAGCGTTTTCGAGAAAGCCCGTGGGTGTGAGGAGCGTGGTGCTTTTAAAAAGCAGCGGCGCGAACGGAGCGGTGAGCTGGAGCTGGCGGCAGAGCGCCTCCATGTGCTCGGCATCCGGCGCGGCGAGGTACGCCTCAAGCAGCGCGATGGCGGTGGTGTTTTCGTACCCGCCGTAGTTCAGCGTGCCGCCCGTGACGAGCGTGACGGGCACAGCGTCCTCCGCTTCTTCCTCTCCGGTTTCGCCGGGGAGCAGCGCGACCACGCGCTCGCGGAGGAAGGCTCCGATGTCCCAGTTGGCGCGCAGCGTTACCTCGCCGAGATAGAGGTCGAAATCGCCGTTTTCCAGCGCGGCGAGATATTCCTCCCAAGGCAGCGCGCGCAGCGTCACCGTGAGCGTGGATGTGCTCAGCTGCGTGCACACCCACTGCGACAGCGCAAGCTTGAAGCTGTTTTCCTCGTTGACCAGCAGCGTCAGCTCGCCCTCTGCGCCCGCAAGCGCCTCGGCATAGGCTGCGGCGGAGGCGCTGCGCTCAAGCGCCGTGGGGTAGCGTGCGTCGGCGGGGGAGAGGGCAAACTGCGCGGGGCTTGCGTGCCCGGCATAGATGCGCGCGGCGGCTTCGCGGCGGTCGAGCGCGGTGCTCATGGCGGCGCGCAGCGTGCTGCCGGAAAGCAGCGGATTACGCGTGTTGAAGCCGAGGTAGAGCATGGCGGAGGTGGGTGCGTCGGTGCGGCTCACCTCGCCCGAGGCATCAGCGGGGGAGAGCCCCGTCAGGTCGGTGAGCAGCAGGTTCACCTCTCCGGTCGCAAAACGGTAGGCGGCGGCCTCGTTGTCCTTCACCTCGTAAAGCTCGATGCGCTCCGGCAGCGCGCTCTGCGCGCCTTCGCGCAGCTGCAAAAAGAGCGTGCCGTCCTCGTCCTGCATGGGGACATATGCCCCGGTGCCGAGGGGGAACGTCCGGCTCTCGCTGCCCGAGCGGACGATGGGAATGTCGAGCAGTGCGGGGAATGACGCGTCATCCTGCGTAAGCGTGATGACAAGCTCGCCGTTGTTGACGCGCATGGAGCTGACGGCTGCAAAGCGCGCGCCGTAGCGCGCCGACTCCGCCGCGCGCTGGTAGGTCGCCAGTACGTCGCTTGCGCGCAGTTTGCTGCCGTTGGAAAAGGTGGCGTCGTCCCTGAGCGTAAAGCGGTACGTCCGTCTGGACGCGTTGTAGCTGTAGCTCTCGCAGAGGACGTTCTGCACGGCAAAGTGCTCGTCGAGCGCGAACAGCCCCTCATAGACCAGCGCGCCGACGGTCTGCTGCACGCCGTCGGGGCAGTTAACCGGGTCGAGTGTGATGTTGGAGAGAAGGGGCAGCACCAGCGCCTGCGGCAGGCTGACGGGCGTTTCCACGGGGGCGGGGAGAGGGGAGAGCTGGCCGTCTTGCAGCAGGTCATCCGGCTCGTCCACCGGCGGTTCGGCCTGACAGGCGCACAGCAGCAGCGCCAGCGTGCACAGAAGAAGCAGCACGCGCTTCATACACTCGCCTCCCCGCAAAGCGCGATTACCGCGCACATGCCGCCGCGCCTGAGCCCCATTTTGCGGTGCGACCAGTAGAGCGACGGCGTGCAGCCTGTGCACGTCCCGTTCAGCTCGATATGTTCGGGCAGAAGGCCGCAGGAGAGCAGCCACTGCCGGTTGAGCCCCTTGCAGTCGACGTGAAACTTTTCTCCCACGCGGGTGATCAGCGGCTCCGCCGCCGCGCCGAGAGAGGCGCGCATGGCTGCGGGCACGTCGCCGTCGGTTTCAAAGCAGCACGGCCCGATGGCCGCGCCGATGGCCGCACGGATGTTTTCCGGGCGGCTGCCGTACTGTTGCTGCATCGCCTCCACCGTGCGCGCGGCGATACCCAGCGCCGTGCCGCGCCAGCCCGCGTGCGCCGCGCCGACAGCACGCGCAGCGGGGTCGTAGAAGAGGATGGGGCAGCAGTCGGCGGTGAACACGGCCAGCGCGAGCCCCGGCTCGTTCGTTATCAGCGCGTCGGCGTCCCATGGCCGCTCGTCCCAGCGCACGCGCCCGGCATGCGCGCGCGACGCAGTGACCACGCGGTCGCTGTGGATCTGCCGGCAGCAGCACAGACCCTGCGCGTCAAAGCCCGCCGCAGCGCCGAGGCGGCGGAAGTTTTCCAGAAGATTTTCCTCCGGGTCGCCTGCGGTGCGCGCAAAGTTCAGTGTGTCGCACGGCGGCGCGCTCACCCCGCCGATGCGTGTGGAGAAGGCATGGCAAATACCTCCGGTGGCCGCAAGACCATCGGCGGTATCAAACACAACTCCGTTTTTCCTGCTTTGTGTAAAGCTCATCTGCCGCAGCACTGCTTGTACTTCTTGCCGCTGCCGCAGGGGCAGGGGTCGTTGCGGCCGATCTTGGTGACCTTGCGCGGCTGCTTCTTCACGGTGCCGTCGCCGCCGACGCTGGCCACGATGCCCTCGGCCACGCGCTCGCGCTTGACCTCCGCCTCGCTCTTGACGCGCACGGAGAAGATGCGCCGCACGGTCTCGTCCTGAATGGCGGAGATCATCTCCTCGAACATCTCCAGCGACTCCTTCTTATACGCCACCACGGGGTCGGTCTGCGCGTAGGCGCGCAGCCGGATGCCCTGGCGCAGCTCAGTCATCGCGTCGATGTGATCCATCCAGTATTCGTCCACCACGCGCAGCAGCACCACGCGCTCAAGCTCGCGCATGATGGGGGAGGTGACGGCCTCCTCCTTGCGCTCGTAGGCGGCGCAGGAGGCTTGGTAGAACAGCTCCGTGAGCGCGTCGCCGCTCATGGCGCACAGCTCGTCTGCGGGCTTTTCCACCGCGCCGCGCGGGAAGTACATGCCCTCAAGCGCGTTCATCAGCTCGCGCATGCCGTTTTCGTCCAGTGCGCCGTGCTCGCCGGAGTGCAGCGTGACCTGGTTTGCGATGCCGGTGCGGATCATGCCGAGGATGGTGTCCTTGATGCTCAGCCCGTCGAGTACCTGCTTGCGCTGACCGTAGATGATCTCGCGCTGCTTGTTCATCACGTCATCGTATTCCAGCACGGATTTACGCGCCTGGAAGTTGCGAGACTCCACGCTCACCTGCGCGTTTTCAATGGACTTGGAGAGCATCTTGTTTTCAA
>CAYPLM010000033.1:0-12262 GCA_964411575.1 uncultured Oscillibacter sp.
TCGTCATTCCGAGCAAGTTTCGCACACTGGCGTGGGAATCCGTACTTCCCACACTGGATTGGTTCGGAAACGCGCGGAAAAGGACGGATTGCCACACCAGTGACACCGGTCACTGGTGCGCAATGACGGTTTTTGTCTCGTGGGCGCCATCCCCTACTGGTTTTGCGTGTTTGTCTCTGTTTACACGGCGCGTTATTTTCTGCGCTCCTGCGGCAGAGCGTCCTCGCGCGGTGTGACAGTCATGGTACGGTACGTGGTGTAGACCACCATGCCGGGACGCGCGGCGGCGGGCTTTTTGACAAATTTGGCGGGGGTGTAGTCCACGGGCACGTTTGCGCCGCCCTGTGCCTGCGACCACCACGCCGCCAGCATCGCCGCCTCGTAAAGGCTCTGCTCGTCCGGCTCCGCCCCCTCGGTGCAGAGGAGGACGTGCGAGCCGTGGATCTTCTGCGTGTGCAGCCAGATGTCGCGCGGATGGGCGGATTTTGTGAGGCGGTCGTTTTGCGTGTTGTTTCGCCCGACAAGGATTTTAAGCCCCGCCGACGAGCGGTACTCCCGCGGCGCGGTGGCGCGCAGGCGCTCCTTTTTATCGCGCGAGGCGCGCAGATACCCCGTCTCCTGCAGCTCGCGGCGGATGTCGGCAAACTCCTGCTCCGCGCCCGCACGCGAAAGCTCCTGCAAAACGCTTTCCAGATACTCCTGCTCGCGCGCGGCCTTTTCCATCTGCTCGCGCAGGTGCGCCTCGGCGGTCTTGGCCTTGTTGTAGCGCTTGTAATATTTGGCGGCGTTCTGCTGCGGGGTGAGCAGCGGATCAAGCGGGATGGCAAGCTCGGAAAGCGCGGGGTCGTAGTAATTCTGCGCGTGCAGCACATGCTCTCCGCGCGTCATGCGGTAGAGATTGGCGGTGATCAGCTCGCCGGAAAGGCGCAGCGCGTCGCGCTCCTGCGTGGCATCATACTCCTTTTGCAGCAGTGCCAGCTTGCGCACGATGCGCTCGCGCGCCGTTGTCACCACGCGTGTGAGCTCGCGGCCGCGTCGGACAGACAGCTCCGCCTGCTCACGCGCGGAGTAGAAGCCGTCGAGAAGGGCGGAAAAGCTCTCGCTCCTCTCGCACGTCACCTGCGTGCCGTACTGCGCGACGGGACGGTAGGTGAAGTCGAACTCCCGGCTCTCGCGGCGCAGGAGATACGGCGCAAAGCGTCCGGCGGCCAGATCGTCCCGCAGCGCGCACAGCCCCTGTGCAAGACGCACGCGCCCCGCCTCGTCGGGGGAGGCAAAGCGTGCGTCGCTCTCGCCGAAGGCTTCGAGCGCCAGCTCGCGCGCGATGAGCGGAGAGACGCCGAGAAACGTTCCCGTGAGCCACTTTTCCACCAGCGCCCCCTCTTCCCCGCCGCGCACGGCAGCAGAAAGCGCCTCGTCCGCAAGCTCGGGCAGCGAAAGCTTTTCCGGCAGCACGGGCGCGCGGTACAAAAGCCCCGGCAGCAGCTGCCGCGCCCCGCCCGCGTCAAGGTCGAGCCGGCGCATGCACTCGAGGATGATGCCCTCGCCGTCGAGCAGCAGCAGATTCGCCCGCCGCCCCATGGCCTCGAGCACCAGCGTGCGCATGCCGCTCTCGCCGAGCTCGTTGGTGTTTTCCACGGTGAGCCTGACCACGCGCTCAAGCCCCGGCTGCTCAATGGCACGGATGCGCCCGCCGACAAGGTGCTTGCGCAGCAGCATGCACAGCATCGGCGGCTCGCCGGGGTTTTCGCGCAGGGTCTGCGTGAGCTGAAGGCGCGGCTGGTTCGGGTTTGCGCTGAGCAGCAGCCGCCGGTTGCCGCGCAGCAGCAGGATGATCTGGTCACGCGTGGGCTGCTGCACCTTGTCGATGCGCAGACCCACCAGCTCCTGCAGCTCCTGCACCACCGCGCGCAGAAAGATCGCGTCAAGCGCCATGCTCGTCCTCCATCATGATGTTAAAAAGCTCGTTGACGCGCTCGCGCCGCCCCATGAGATAGAGCCAGCCGAAAAGCGCCTCGAGCGCTGTCGCCTTCTGGTACTCCGCCCGCTCTGCCGCCTTGGGGATGGTGTGCACGTTCGCGTTGCGTCCGCGGCGGAACACGTCGGCCTCCTCCGCCGTCAGATGCGGAAGAAGGCGCTCAGCAAGCGCGGCCTGTTTCGGCGCGCGCACCAGCTCCACCGTTGCGCGGTGCAGCCCGCGCCCCGTGGCCTTGCCCTGCGCGCAGAGGTAGCTGCGCACCAGCAGCTCGTACACCGCGTCACCGAGGTGGGCAAGGCCGATGCTGCTGATGGCGCGCACGTCATCCGGCGCGAGAGAGAGGGAAAAATAATCGGTCATACGCCGAGATACCCCTTGAGCACCCGAAGCGTGGAGAGCACGCCGTTTTTGTGGCTGCGCTCGTAGCCGTGGCTGGCGTAAACGCCCGCGCCGATGAGCCCGTGGCGGATGTCGTAGCCGCCGCGCAGCGTAGCCTCCACGTCGGAGCCGTAGCCGGGATAGACGTCGAGCGCGTAGTCTGCGCCCTCTCGCTTCGCCGCGTCGATGAGCTTGCCGACCACCTCGTAGCTGTACGGCCCGCCGGAGTCCTTCACGCAGATGGACACCTCGCGCTCGGTGCACTTGAGCCCGTCACCCACACAGCCCATGTCGATGCTGATGGCCTCGCTCACGCCCGCCGGGACGGAGGCAGAGCCGCCGTGGCCGACCTCCTCGTACACCGTCACATGTGCGTACACGCGGCGCGCGGGGCTGAGCTTTTTGTCGGCGAGGTACTTGGCAAAGCCGAGCAGGATACCCACGGAGAGCTTGTCGTCGAGGAAGCGGCTTTTGATGTAGCCGGAGGGGGTGACAACGGTACGCGGGTCAAAGCAGACGATGTCGCCCACCTCGATGCCCAGCGCGCGGGCATCGTCGGCGGACTTGACATCCTCGTCGAGCACCACCTCGGTGGTGTGGAAGCTTCTCTTGGTGTCGCCGTACTCCATATTGACGTGCACGGATGCGTTGCAAAGCTGCAAAGTGCCGTCGATGACCCTGCCGCTGCGGGTGTAGACGCGCACGTTTTCGGCCTCGCCGTTTTCCGCACGCATACCGCCCAGCGCCGTCACGCGCAGGCGGCCATTGCCCTTGACCTCGGCAACCATCGCGCCGAGCGTGTCGGTGTGCGCCTCAAGCAGCAGCGCGTCGTTCTCGTCCGTGCCGCCCAGGTCGATGAGCACGCCGCCCTTGCGCGTGAGCTGCGCGGAAAAGCCCAGTGCCTCAAACTCCGCCTTCACCCAGTCGGCCGCCTTCTTCGTGTAGCCCGAAGGGCTGTCGATGGCCAGCAGCTCCACCGTTTTGGCAACGGCAAATTCCATATATTCGTTCATGGGATGACCTCCGCTTCGTAAAGTTGCTCCCATTATACGCCACAAGCCACGGCACTGTCAAGAAAAGAGGTCTTGCATTCGCGCTCCATTCATTATATACTGTCTCCGATCAAAAATGCAGGAGGACGCGAAGATGCGGTCATATGCCGGATATGGTTACATCGTGCTGTGCGCGGTGCTGTTTAGCACGATGGAGGTGGTTTTAAAGACGGTGCAGGGCGTGTTCGCGCCGCTGCAGATCAGCTGTCTGCGGTTTCTGATCGGCGGCATGGTGCTGCTGCCGTTCGCACTGCGCTCCATCCGCAAAAAGGGCGAGGTGCTGCACGCACGCGACCTGCCGTTTTTCGCGCTGACGGGCTTTTTCTGCGTGGCGGTGAGCATGACGTTCTATCAGCTCGCCGTGACGTACACCAAAGCGTCGGTGGTGGCGGTGATCTTCTCGTGCAACCCGATTTTCGTGACGGTGCTGGCGTTTCTGCTGCTGCACGAGGACATTCGCCGCAGCCATCTTCTTGCGCTGGCGCTTGAGCTTCTGGCGGTGGTCATCATCATCGACCCGCTGCACAGCACGCTTGACCCCACGGGCGCGCTGCTGGCGGTGATCGCGGCGGTGTTTTTCGCGTTTTACAGCGTGCTGGGCAAAAAGCGCACGGTGCGCTTCGGCGGCATCGCTGTGACGTGCCTGAGCTTTCTGTTCGGCGCGACGGAGCTTTTATGCGTGCTGCTGTTTGGCCGCACGGCGGCGGGCAGCAGCTTTTTCCGCGCGCTGGGGCTGGACATTTTTGCCGATGTGCCGCTGCTGGAGAATATCCCGCTTTCGGCGCTGCCGGCGTTTTTGTACATCTGCGTGGCGGTGTCCGCGGGGGGCTATGTATGCCACATGATGGCCATGGAAAAGACCTCGGCGCGCGAAGCGTCGCTGATCTTCTTCCTCAAGCCCATCCTCGCGCCGCTGATCGCGCTCCTGTTTCTGCACGAGGCGCTCACGGCGAATATGCTGCTGGGTATCGCTTGCTTCCTGCTCGGCTCTGGTCTTACCGTGGTGCCGGGGCTTTTGGAGGAATGGAGGCGCACGCATGCTGCCTGAACGTCTTACGGGCGCGCGGCTGGGGCTGCGCAAGGCGCGCCCGGACGATCTGGACGCGATCTACGAAAACGTGTGGAGCCGCGCCGAGCTCGCGCGCACCATGTTCTGGGACGTGACGACCACGCATGACGAGGCCGTGGCACGGCTGGAGCGCACGATGGCCTATCAGACGCAGAACGACGCGTATTTTGTGTGCCTGCGCCAGACGGACGAGCCCATCGGCTTTGCCGGCGTGCGTGAGTACGCGCCCGGCGCGTGGGAGGAGACGGGCATTTGCATCGCCCGCGCGCAGCAGGGGCAGGGCTATGGGAAAGAGGTGCTGGCGCTGCTGACGGAGGCCGCGTTCGGCGCGGGCGGACAGCGGTTCGTATACGGCTGCTTTCGCAGCAACGTGCGCTCGGCGGCAGTGTGCCGCGCGCTGGGCTTTCGCTACGCGTACAACACCGTGCTGCGCCACCGCCGCGACGGCCGCCCTGTTCTGGTAGATTTTTACACCCTGCACAGGGAAACGCCCTGAGGAAAGCGCGCCGCTGTCGCTATATATTACATAATAGTAGAATGACAGAAGCCCACGAAACGGGCTTCTGTCATTCTGTTTACAGGTCTTGGCGCAATGACGAACGTTTACAGGTTTCCAAGTATCTTCCGGCAATCCTGCGGCGTTCTGCCATGGGGCATTGAGGCCGCCCCCCCTGTAAATACGGACAAACGTGCGTAAACGCCGCGCTTACCTTCCGCGCGGGATGAGCAGCAGCGTGTGCGCGTCGGCGTCGCTCTCGGCGGCGAGCTCGTTGGCCTCTAAAATGGCGGGAACCGTGGTGCGGCAGGCTTTGGCGAGCTGCCACAGGCTCTGCCCGCCCAGCTCACGCAGGGTGATCGAGGGCTCGTCGGCATCGGCGGTGCGCGGCTCGGCTTGCAGCGTTGTAAGACCCGCGAGGCGCTGCACGCCGTACTCTTCCGCCTCCAGCTCTGCCGTAAAGCGCAGCTCTGCCCCGCCCGCTGCCGGCAGGCACTGCACCTCGGCACAAAACGCGCGGGCGCGCACAACTCCGCCGGGCGGCAGCTCAGCCTGTGCACTCAGCTCAATGCGCCGCTGCGCGGTCAGCAGAGCGCCGTCCTCGTCTACATAAAGCAGCTTCGCCTCCGCCATCGTGCGCAGCGCCGCCTCCTCCCGCAGCACGTTCAACGGAGCAAAGCGCACAGCGCAGGCAAGCACGCCGCGCACCTCGCTGCCCGTTTCCACCAGCTCGCGCACGGGGACGCTGCGCAAAACGCGCTGCGGCGGCAGGGGCAGCGCCACCGGCTCGCTGTGCGCGGCAAGCTCGCAGGTGGTGCTGTAGAGGTCGGCGACATACTGCACGCGCCGCGTGCAGCGCAGCAGCGCCGTGGCATGCAGCGCCGCCGTCACCGTGACGGTTCGCCCGTCCTCCGCGCTCAGACTCGCCCCGGCATCCACCAGACGCACGCTCACCGACACGTCCGCCGCTTCGTCCTCCACCCCGTCGAGCACCTGCGAAAACGGCAGCTGCGCTGAAACGCTCTCTACCGTCTCGCTCTCGCTGAGGTACAAAAGCTCCGCGCACACCACACCCTTGACGATCAGCTTTCCGCTCACGCATCTCCCCTCCGTCAGGCGCGTGCGCAGCCGGTGGCGCAGCAGCTCCCGTGCCGACCCGCTGCCCGGCAGCGTCAGCTCGTCGGTGAAGGAAAACTCCTTCTCCTGCACCGCACACAGAAGCGACGTCTCCTGTGTGCGCACGAGCGTCTGCACGCCGTGCTCCTGCGCGTCGGCCACGCCGGTACAAAGCTGCGCGCTCAGCGGCCGGCAGGGCGTGAGCGCAAGGGTGAGCGTGACGGTGACGCGCAGCTTGCGGGGGTTGAGCAGACGCGCCTGACACGCCTCCACCTGTCCCTCCAGACGCGCCGCCGAGCAGCGTCCGCCCGGCGGCATGTCGAACGCCGCGTCCACCGGCAGCGTGCATTGCAGAGCGCGCGCCCGCCGCTCTCCCTCGGCTAAGTACAGCACCGTCACGCGCACCGCGCCCGACACGGCGGCGCGCCCCTCCGTCAGTTCGCAGGTGCGCAGCAGCAGCGTACCGTCCGTGTCGATCAGGCGCGCGACATCGGGACAGTAGTCCGGCACGATGGTCTCCGCGCCGGTCTCGCAGCTTTGCGTCAGCTCGGACAGCTCCTCATAGCAGGCAATTGGTTCCTTCAGCAGGTTGAGTTCCATGGCAGGTCTCTCCTTTGGCATGGTTTTGTCCCACTGTATGCGCCCTGCGCGCCGTTTATACCTCGTCCCGCATGCCCAGCAGCCGCCGCAGCAACCCGCTGAGCGATCTGGGCGACTTCCACACCACGATCTTCATCCGCGTCCCCCTCCCTTCACCGTCGTCGGATGCAGCCGCAGCCGCAGGCGATGAGCAGGAAGGCAACCAGAAACATCAAAAAGCCCGTGGGAAAGATGGCCACGATGAAGATCGCCAGCCCCAGCGCCAGCGCGCAGAAGCCGCAGAAATGCCAGTGGTTCCGATGCATCGTCTCTCCCCTCTCAGCGCTTTACGCCGCGCTGGTACAGTATATGGCCCCGGCGGAGGCAGTGTGCCGCAGCATAAAATTTTCTCTTGACAGCTGCTGGAAAAGCACTTATAATAAAGCGCGTGTTTTATAACGTATAATTTGAAACAAAAAGTTCTTGACAAGCCGCATTTAATATGATATCATTTTGATATCATTCAGGAAGAGCCTTCCAGAGAGAAAAGGAGAAGATTTTATGAAACATGGGATCGTCCGTCTGCTGCCCGCGCTGCTTTGCTGCGTGCTGCTGTCCGGCTGCGCCAAACCGTCCGCGCCCTCTGCCGCAGAGAGCAGCGTCCCCTTTGGCGAGGGACAGGTGTACGCGCTGGCGTATCTGGGCTACCAGACGCCCGAGCGGCTGGACGAATTTCAGGAAAAGTACCTCGGCGGCGCGGCGGCGCCGGTGCACTATGTCTCCGGCGGGGACTATTATCTGCTCATCCCGCGCGAGGACGTGACCGCCGTGCGGCTTTACGTCAACGACATCGAGACTGACAGCAGCACGCTATTCTACGAGCAGAGCGACGCGCGGCCGTTTGTGGTGCAGTGCAACGTCAGCGACATTTTTCCCGACCTCACGGTAGAGCTCGTCTGCGCGGACGAGACAGTGCGCTTCTCCCCCTTCGTCTCGCTGGAAAACGGCGAGGTGCTGTCCGGTGAGCGCGGCCTGCTGCTGAACGAATAAGACATATAAGAACGGAGTACACCATGCTTTTTATTGAACATCTGAGCAAGGCCTACGGCGAGAAACAGGCCGTGGACGACCTCTCGCTGCACATTGCCCCCGGCGAGATCTATGGCTTCATCGGCCACAACGGCGCGGGCAAGACCACGACGCTTAAGTCCGTGGTGGGCATTTTGTCATTTGACGCGGGTGAGATCACCGTCTGCGGCCACTCCGTCAAGAATGACCCCCTCGCCTGCAAGCGCCAGCTTGCCTACATCCCTGACAACCCCGACCTCTACGACTTTATGACCGGGGAAAAGTACCTCAACTTCATCGCCGATATCTTCGGCGTGAGCGCGGACGCTCGCCGTCAACGCATAGAGCACTACGCCGCGCTGTTTGATCTGACGAACGACCTTGCCCAGCCCATCGCCTCCTATTCCCACGGCATGAAGCAAAAGCTTGCCATTCTCTCCGCGTGGCTGCATGCGCCCAGGCTCATCGTGATGGACGAGCCCTTTGTCGGTCTCGACCCCAAGGCGTCGCACCTGCTCAAGAGCATGATGCGCGAGCACTGCGAGGCCGGCGGCGCGATTTTCTTCTCCACGCATGTGCTGGAGGTGGCGGAAAAGCTGTGCGACAAGGTGGCCATCATCAAGGGCGGCAGGCTCATCCGCTCGGGCACGATGGATGAGGTGCGCGGCGACGACTCGCTCGAGGAGGTCTTTCTCGAGCTGGAGGGCGAGACATGCTGAAGCTACTGGTCAAAAAGCAGCTCACGTCCATCTTCCGCAGCTACTTTTACGACGCGAAGAAGAACAAAAAGCGCTCGGCGCTGTCCGTCACGCTCTATTTCCTGCTCTTTGCGCTCATCATGCTGGGCGTTCTGGGCGGCATGTTCACCTGGCTTTCCGCCGTGCTGTGCGCGCCGATGATTGCTGTCGGGGCGGGCTGGCTGTACTTTGCGCTCATGGGGCTCATCGCCGTTGTGCTCGGAACGTTTGGCAGCGTCTTTAACACCTATTCCGAGCTTTACCTTGCCAAAGACAACGACCAGCTGCTCTCGCTGCCCATCCCCGTGCGCACCATCGTCGCGGCAAGGCTTGTGACGGTGTACCTGATGGGACTTTCGTACTCGGCGATGGCCAGCGTCCCGGCGGTGATCGTGTACTGCTGCGTTGCGCCGCTGACGCCCATGGTGCTCCTCGGCGGGCTTGCTTTCGTTTTCCTCATCTCGCTTTTCGTGCTTGAACTTTCCTGCGCGCTGGGCTGGGTGGTGGCGGTCGTGAGCCTTCACGTGCGCAACAAAAGCTTTGCGGTGGTGGCGGCGTCGCTGCTTTTCATCGCGGGGTACTACTTTGTCTCCTTCAAGGCACAAACGCTCATCCAGGAGATTCTCTTCAACGCTGCCTATTACGCCGAAGCGCTGCGCGGCGCGGCCTGGCCGCTCTACCTCTTCGGGCGCATGGGTGAGGGCGACGCGGCGGCGATGCTGCTGTCCGCTGCCGTGGTGGGGCTGCTGCTCGCACTTTTGTGGCGGCTTCTTTCGCGCAGCTTTTTAGGGCTCGCCACCGACACTGGGCGCTCGGCGCAGCGGCAGACGCGCAAGGGCATCGCAAAGGAAAAAAGCGTCGCCTCCGCGCTTCTCGGCAAGGAGCTTGCGCGCTTTTTTGCAAGCCCCAACTACATCATGAACTGCGGCCTTGGCAGCATCTTCATGCCGCTTGCCGCCGTGCTGCTGCTTCTAAAGGGTAGCGCATTCCTCGAGCTTTTTGACGCGATATTCGGCGGCCGTCCCGGCACACTGCCGGTGATGCTGGGCGCAGGGATGGGCGCGCTGTTCACCACCAACGACATCACCGCCCCCTCCGTCTCGCTCGAGGGCAAGGGGCTGTGGCTGTCGCAATCGCTGCCCGTCTCGCCCTGGCAGGTGCTGCGCGCCAAGCTGCAAACGCACCTGCTGCTCACCTTCGTCCCGGCGGTGCCGGTGATGGCGGTGATCCTGGCGCGCTCACCAGGCGTTCTGACGCTGCTGGGCGCGGTGTGCGCAGTGCTGCTTTTGTGGATGTGGGCCGAGGTGGGGCTTATCCTGGGCGTGACGATGCCCAATCTCACCTGGACGAACGAGCTCGCCCCCATCAAGCAGAGCCTGCCGGTGCTCCTCGCGCTGATGGGCGGCTGGGCGATCAGCGCGGGCATAGGCGCGCTGTACCTCTGGCAGGGCTGGCGCATGGGTGCGGCAGCGTATCTGGCGGCGTGGTCGGCGCTGCTGCTGGCGCTCGGGCTGGTGCTGCGGCGCTGGCTGTGCACGCGCGGCGCGGCGGCGTTTGCCGCGCTGTGAGGTGGGCGGCATGAAAAAAGCGGCAAGGGCGGTTTTCGGCGTGCTGGCGCTGTGCATGCTTCTTTGCGGCTGCGCCTCGGGCGGGACGTGCACCCTCACACAGACGGACACGTCGCTCTCGCTCGTCTTTGATGCCTTTACCGGCACGCAGTGCGGCGCGCTGACGCTGTGCGCGGGCGACGAGGTGGCCGTGTGCATCGAGCGGCAGAGCGGACGCGTCGACCTCTCGCTTGCCAGAGAGCGCAGCGTCTACACCGGAGACGACGCGCAAAGCGGCAGTTTTTCCGTCCTCGTCCCGGCGGATGGGGTCTACACGCTCACGCTCACTGGCACGCGCGCCGACGGCAGCGTGACGCTCACGCGCGCGGCGGAGCCGACGAAAAATCCCCGTTGACAAACGGCGAAAAGCGGGTATAATAAGCACAACAGTTGAAAACGCGACGACGAAGTCAGCCCTGCGAAACCGGCATTTAGCGAGAGGGGACGGTGCAAGCCCTCTGCCCACGCCGCACGGCAGCCGCTTTACCAGCAGCCCGCGACGAGCGGGACGGCTCATCCCCGTTATCCGATGGCTTGAGATGTCCCCTGCGGGGGATAATCAGGGTGGTACCGTGAAGCTGCGCTTCGCCCCTGTGCCGGGGGCGAAGCGTTTTTTTCTTAAAGGAGGGAGAATCATCAAAAAAGCATTACTTTTGCTGTGCGTGCTCGGCTGCCTTGCGCTCACCGCCTGCGCCGTGAAGGGGAACGCCCTGCCCGACGGCATGGACGAGGAGAGTGTGCTCTCCGCCGGGCGGGAGGTAGTGTCGATGCTCATCGACGGCGACTTTGACGGCGTTTACGCCCGGCTGCGCGAGGATGTGGCGGCGCAAACCAGCGCCGACGCGATCTCCGTTTTGCTCGGCGAGGCGCGCGACGGGCTGGGCGAGCCGAAGTATATCAGCGACACGCTCGTCACCGGCGTGACGGACAAGGATACTGAGCCGCACGCCATTGCCGTGATCTACTGGAAGTTCGACCGGAAAAACGTGATGTTCCGCGTGGCCTTCGATACGGACATGCAGCTCATCGGTCTGGAGATCAAGAAGAAATCGTAAAAATTGTTTGTATAAAGGAGAAAATCAACCATGTCCCATCCTGTTTACGGCCTCAACGAGCTGCGGGAAATGTTCCTCCGGTTCTTTGAGAGCAAGCAGCACCTGCGTCTGCCCAGCTTCCCCCTCGTGCCGCAGAGCGACAAGTCCATCCTGCTCATCAACGCCGGCATGACCCCCATGAAGCCCTGGTTCAAGGGCGAGGAGGAGCCGCCGCGCAAGCGCGTGTGCACCTGCCAGAAGTGCATCCGCACCGGCGACATCGACAACGTCGGCCACACCGCGCGCCACGGCACCTTCTTTGAGATGCTGGGCAACTTCTCGTTCGGCGACTACTTCAAGCACGAGGCCATCGCCTGGAGCTGGGAGTTCCTCACCAGCCCCGAGTGGGCGGGGCTCGAGCCCGACCGCCTGTACCCCTCTGTGTTCGCCGGCAGCGACACCACCCCCGCTGACGACGAGGCGTTTGCCATCTGGCGCGACGAGGTCGGCATCCCCGAAGAGCGCATCTTCCGCTTCGGCAAGGCGGACAACTTCTGGGAGCACGGATCCGGCCCCTGCGGTCCCTGCTCTGAAATTTACTACGACCGCGGCGCGGAGTACGGCTGCGGCAAGCCCGGCTGCACTGTCGGCTGCGACTGCGACCGCTATGTCGAAGTGTGGAACAATGTCTTTTCCCAGTTCGACAACGACGGCCACGGAAACTACACCGAGCTCAAGCAGAAAAACATCGACACCGGCATGGGGCTTGAGCGTTTGGCGATGGTCAGCCAGAACGTCAACTCCCTTTTCGACGTGGACACCGTAATGCACATCACCAACCGCGTCAGTGAGCTCACCGGCGCACACTACGGCGAGAGTGACGCGCGCGACGTTTCGCTGCGCATCATCACCGACCATATCCGCTCGGCCACGTTTATGATCTGCGACGGCGTGCTGCCCTCGAACGAGGGACGCGGCTATGTGCTGCGCCGCCTTCTGCGCCGCGCCGCGCGCCATGGCAAGCTTTTGGGCGTGGAGCGCCCGTTCCTGCACGAGATCGTCGACACCGTGGTGAGCGTGAACGAGGGCGAATATCACGACCTGCGCGAAAAGCAGAGCTATATCACCAAGGTCATCCGCACCGAGGA
>CAYPLM010000034.1:0-12233 GCA_964411575.1 uncultured Oscillibacter sp.
CCGACGAGGAGCTGATGGAGAAGTTCTTCGAGACCATGGAGCTGTCCGCCGAGGACATGGCCAAGGGTCTGAAGATCGGTGTCCGCGAGGGTACCGTCTGCCCCGTGCTGTGCGGTTCCGCCCTCACCGGCATGGGCGTGGATATGCTGATGCAGACCATCGTTGACCTGGTGCCCGTGGCCACCGATATGCCCGCCGTGGCCGCCGAGGATGACGACGGCAACGCCATCGAAGTGGCTTACGATCCCAACGGTTCCACCGTGGCCTTCGTGTTCAAGACCATCTCCGACCAGTACGGCAAGTACTCCATGATCAAGGTCGTTCGCGGCAAGGTCACCAGCGATATGTCCCTGTACAACATGACCACCGGCAACACCGAAAAGCTGGGTCGTCTGTACACCATGAAGGGCAAGAAGAACGAGGAGACCAAGGAGATCTGCTGCGGCGACATCGGCGCCATCGCCAAGATGGATCGCGTCAAGACCGGCGACACCCTCTGCGACGCGAAGAACGTCGTCAAGCTCGCCGGTATGCCCTACGCTGAGCCCTGCTACTCCCGCGCCATCGCGCCCAAGACGCGTGGTCAGGAGGAAAAGCTCGGCACGGGTCTCAACCGCCTCAACGAGGAAGACCCGACCTTCACCGTCGTCAACAACGCCGAGACCCATCAGATGGTCGTCTCCGGCGCGGGCGATATCCAGATCGACGTGCTCGTGAGCAAGCTCAAGACCCGCTTCGGCGTGGAGTCCGAGCTCGACACCCCGCGCGTGCCCTATCGTGAGAAGATCCGCAAGACCGTGCAGAAGCAGGGTCGTCATAAGAAGCAGACCGGCGGCAGCGGCCAGTTCGGTGATGTCTGGGTCCGCTTCGAGCCCAACGAGGAGAGCGAAGAGATGGTCTTCGCCGAGGAAGTCTTCGGCGGCAGCGTGCCCAAGAACTTCTTCCCCGCCGTTGAAAAGGGTCTGCGCGAGGCCTGCGTCCACGGTCCTCTCGCCGGCTATCCGGTCGTCAACCTCAAGGCCGTCCTCTACGATGGCTCCTACCATCCGGTCGACTCCTCCGAAATCGCGTTCAAGACCGCCGCGAACCTCGCCTACAAGGCCGCCATGCCCGAGGCGTCCCCCGTCCTGCTCGAGCCCGTGTGCGAGCTCAAGGTCACCGTTCCCGATCAGTACATGGGCGATATCCTCGGCGACCTCAACAAGCGCCGCGGCCGCGTGATGGGCATGACCCCCACCGGCGACGGCGACCAGGTCATCGAGGCTGAGGTTCCCGAGGCCGAGATGATGAGCTACGCCATCGACCTGCGCTCCATGACGCAGAGCCGCGGCTCGTTCACCATGCATTTCGTGCGCTACGAGCAGTGCCCCGCTGACGCGCAGGAGAAGGCCATCGCCGCTGCGAAGGCCCTGCAGGAAGCCGAAAACTAATTTTCCGCTCGACGCAAAAAACATATCCTTCCGGCAGCCCGCCTCGGGCTGCCGGAAGCTTTTTGTTCGATTATAAAATGCCGGTATCGGGCAACGAGCCTGACACCGGCATTTTATAATCGGATCGCATATTAAAACATGCAAATATTTCCTGCGCTGTCAAAGGTTAGGGCGGACGCTTCTGCCTGCACGTCGGGCAGCTCGCGCAGCAGCGCAGGGGAGACCCACGCCTCGCCCAGCGCAAGCGTGTTGCGGATGCGCACGGCGCGGACGCTTTCCGGGTCGACAGGGCGACCAAGGCCCCGAAGCCCCACGCCCACTGCGGCCTGATCCGTTTCGCACACGATGGGCAGAAAACCGCGTTCCAGAAAACCGCTGGTAACAACGTTTTCCTGCGTGACGCGCCAGTCGATCTTGTCGACGAGCCTTCGCGTAACCACGTCGGCAAGCCCGACCCCCAGTGCGTTGCCGTGGCTTGCAGGAGAAAGATCGAGCGTGACGACGCGGCGGCAGTGCGGCGCCGTGTCCTCGCTGCCACGGATGCGCATGCGCCCGATCACGTTGGTGTCAAGACCGGTGCCGCTGTAATCCTTGCCCATGCAGTCCACGATCAGAAGGTCGAGATTGTCAAAGGGGAGGCGGGCAATGCTGTGCCGCGCCTGCGCAAGCAGCTCGCTGTCAAGCGCAAAGATCTCCTCCGGTCTGGCAAAGGCCACACGGGAGGTGTTGTCGCAGCCATCCTCCAGAATCCCCAGCGCACCGAGAAGCTTTCCGCTTTCGATCACCACGCGGGACACGCGCGGGATGTAGTCGCGCAGCCCATCCGCTCCATAGCTGTGCATTTGCAGCGCCTGACGGTGCTTGCCAAGCCCGATGGTCAGCATTTTGACGATGCCGCTTTCGTGCTCGCCGTGAAAGTCGGTGTGCGGCTTGACGCGGTTTATGATCAGAACGCCGTCCGACTCAAAGGCAAAGCGATCCATAAACACCGGGATGCGGGGTGTGCCCTCTGTAAATCCAAGCGGAACGACCTCCATCGTGGCGCGCACGGGCGCATGCACGGCCTGCTCTGTGATCCCGTAGCCCGCAAGCACAGCCTCCTGTCCGGCAGCCGTTCCGCCGCCGTGGCTGCCCATAGCCGGGATGATAAACGGTTCCGCCCCCTGTGCGCGCAGAAAGTCTACTGTCGTGCGCACGATCAGCGCAAGGTTGCTGATGCCGCGGCTGCCTACCGCGACGGCAACGCGCATGCCGGGACGAATGGATCCACACAAGGGAGCAAGGGAAGTGCGCGTGCTCTGCTCCACGTCCTGCAGCGGAGCACAGGTCTGCGTCAGTGCGACGCGGGCAAGTTTAAGTTCAGTTGGCAGCATTTTTGTCTCCTTTCCCGCCGCTCTCCGCGCTTCTGCCGAGAATACGCCAGAGGGTAGAGCGGCTGATGCCAAGGCGCTTTGCGGCGGCGCTGCGGTTTCCTTTCTCCTGCGCAAGCACCTGTCGGACGAGCTGTTCTTCGATGTGGCTGAGCGTGGTATTGGTGTCGAGGCGCAGCTGCCCCTCGCACGAAACATTCTCCTGCTCGCGCAAGAGCACCTGCCGCACCGCCTCGCCGGAGATAAACATCGCCTCGTCGGTCATCACCAGCTCGCGCATCACACGGCGAAACTGCGCCTGGTTGCCCGGCCAGCGGTATTGGCACAGCAGGGAAACGCCCTCCGGCTCCACGCCGAGGACAGGGTGCGCCCGTCCTGTGTTGAGATAACTGATATACTGGTTGATCATCGCAGGCATCTGCCTGGCAAAGCTGCGCAGGGGCGGAAGGTGCAGCAGCACGCAGCAAAACCGGTCTGCAAACTCGGCGCCGCGCTCAGTGATGGTTTTTTCATCGCAGCGAATGCTCGAAAAGATCAGGCGGCTGCGCTTTATGATGTCCATGTCGATCAGGCTTGAGAGAAGATCGGCGGACTGCGCCGGGGAGAGCGCGTCGATGTTTTTGAAAAACACGGTGCAGCCGCTTTTCATCAGCGGTGACTCGTAGCTGCGCAGAAGATAGTTTTGCATGCGCTCGCCGGTTTGTGCGCAGTCCACGGTGATCAGCGGAAAGCTGCGCGCATTCTGCAAAAGCATATAATCCACCACCAGCTCCTCACATGCGCCCTCCTCGCCCCAGAGCATCACAGGGCGGCTGTCGGCGGCGATGGCGCTGAGCTCACCCTGCATTTCGCGCAGAAGGCCGGTTCTCGCGCAGTGGCTGTCCTCATACTCGCGGCGGATCTCCTCCATGTCGCAGTAGCGCACGCCGCGCTGCCAGTGGCTCGCGGCAGGAACAGCCAGCTCCGACACCATATAGGCCGTGCAGCGCCGCTCCTGAAAAACGATCTCCTCCGCGCGCAGGTCGTAGGCCGTGTCGGCGATCCGTTTGAAACAGCGGCGGCCAACATCGCTGCGTGAGGTAGAAACGCGCCGCGCAAGATAGTCTGCAAGCTCAGATGAGCACAGCGTAGAGCGAAGCTGTGTCCCTGCCTCGTCAAACACGGCGTACTGCATGCCGCCCAGCGCAAGCACATCGGACAGCATTGCGGACTCGGCGCGCAGCGCGCGGCAGCGGCGGCAGAGAAACACCGCGTTTTCAAATGCGTCGCAGATGCTCTCCAGCCCTGAGGCGATGAGCACCACGCTCAGCCCCATCTCCTGCGCCTTGCTGCTGGTCACCATGTCACACAGCACGGTGGAGATCCCGGCGGCGCGCACCCGCCGCAGCATGAGCTCGGCGTCCTGCTCGCTTTGGATCGCGTAGATCTGCGTTTCGTGCTGCATGATGCGGCACAGATAGTCCGCGCTGTCGGTGATGGCGGGGAAGCCCACGATGGCATAGCCGTTTGAGGTTCCCTCGGCAAGCTTGATGGCGCGGAAGATGTCGATAAAGGATGTTTTGATGCCGATCACCGGGAGCGAAAACTCCTTTTGCAGCAGCTCGGCCGTGCCGCCGCGCGAGATGATGGCGTCATACTGCTCGGGATGGCTGACTCTGGCAAGCGAAACGCCGCGCTCAAGGTCGCCCACGAGCACCGTGAGCTCAACGTCGGCGTACTGCTGCGCGGCCTGTTCCATCAGCGCCTTCATGTTTTCATACGGTGCAATGCCCAGAAGGCGGATCTTATTGGAGTGCAAGGCTTCACTTCCTGTCACAATAAAATAACGCGCAGCTGCACTCGGCGGCTTCTTTTTCCGCCCCCGCGGCGCTGCGCATAAACCCGGAAAGCACATTCGCGGAAGGAGGCTCTCTCCGCGAATGTGCTTTTGGTCGTTATGCTGCGGCTTTCTTCAGCGACAGCTTTTGCTCTGCATAGACGCCGACGAACACCACGATGCCGATCACATCGGTGATAAGACCGGGGTGGATCATACAAAGCGCTGCTGCGCACAGCAAAATGCGCTCAACGATCGGCAGACGGCGCTTCATCCAGCCCTGAATGCCGCTGGCCAGCATATATGTGCCGACAAGCGCCGTGATCGAGGACCACGCCATCGCCGGTATGCTCTCGCCCATCAGCAGAAGCTCGGGACTGTAGACGAACATAAACGGCACGATGTACGCCACGATGCCCAGCTTAAAGGCGACAAAGCCGGTTTTCAGCGGCTCGGATTCTGCAATACCGGCGGCCGTATAGGACGCAAGTGCGACAGGCGGCGTGATGTTGGCGATGTTGGCAAAGTAGAAGGCAAACAGGTGCGCCGCGGCAAGGCCAACACCGACCGAGCGGAGCGTGGGCACCATGAGTGCGGCGACAACAACGTAGGCCGGCGTCGTCGGCAGACCCATACCAAGGATCATCGTGGCAACGGCCGTGAAAAGAAGCACCAGGAACAGGCTGTTCCCCGCAACGGAGAGCATCCAGTTGGTGAACTTGAAGCCGATACCGGTGTAATTGATCACGCCGACGATGATACCCGCCGTGCCGCAGGCCATGGCAACGCTGATCGTACCCTTTGCGCCGTCGATCAGCGCCGCAATAATCTTTTTGGGCGTCATGCGCGTTTCCTTTTTGAAGAAGGAGAAAAGAAGCACGACCGCCATGGAGGCAAGGCAGGCGTAGGTCGGACTGAAGCCGAAGGCCAGGATCACCACGATCATTACCAGCGGCACAAGCATGTACGACCCGCGCAGAAGCTCCTTTCCGGAAGGGAGCCCCTCCGGCTCGACCAGCGGGATATCGGTGCGCAGCGCCTCAAAGTGGACGATGAAAAACACCGAGGCATAGTACAAAACAGCAGGGAGCAGCGCGTAGCGGATGATATTAATATACGGGATGCCGGTAAAATCCGACATGATGAACACGGCTGCGCCCATCACCGGCGGCATGATCTGCCCACCGGTGGAGGCAACGGCCTCGACTGCACCGGCAAACTCCTTTTTATAGCCGCTTTTTTTCATCAGCGGGATCGTGATGTTGCCCGTGGTGACGACGTTTGCAATGGCACTGCCGGAGATGCTGCCAAACAGACCGCTTGCAAAAACAGCCATCTTGGCAGGGCCGCCGCGAGAGCGCAGCGTCGCCTTGGAGGCAAGCGCCATGAAATACTCTGCTGTGCCGGACTGCTCAAGAAATGCGCCGAAGATAACAAACAGGATCACGAATGTGGCCGACGCGCCCAGCGGGACACCGAAAATGCCCTCCGTCGTGTACATCAGCTGGTCAGCCAGCTCCACAGACGTAAAGCCGCTGTGGCCAAAGCTTCCGGGGATATACTGGCCGAAATAGGCATAGGCAAGCGAGAGCACCGCGATGATCGGCAGCGCAAGGCCGATCGTCCGGCGCGTAGCCTCCAGCAGCGTCACCACCAGCATGACAAGAAGCACATAGTAGTACCACGGCATCTTCTGCACAAAGAACATGCGAAGCATAATGGTCTTGTTCCACGCGATCAGGTACACCAGCGGGATCACCGCGCAGAGAATGAGAAGAATATCCACAGCCTTGCCCACAGCGCCACCCTTTTTCAGCGGCTTGCAGAGGTACACAAGCACGAGAGCGAATAAAAGATGGGATGCACGCTGCACCTGCGGATTGAGAATACCGGTTGCCAGCGTATAGAGCTGGAACACGGAAAAGATGATTGCAACTGCTGCGATCAGCGTTTTTTTGCTGAGAGGCGGCAGCTTTCCTTGGCTCTGTTCGTTCATATTTCCTCCTTACAAGCTGCCGCCCTTGCGGGCGGCAGCACAGGGTCTCAGGCAACAGGGATCAGTTGAGCACGTTGATCTCCTTGAAGTATTTCTCCGCGCCGGGGTGGAAGGGGATGGGGGTGTCCGTCCCGCCGACGATCTCGGGCGTGAGGGTGGAGTAGATAACGTGCGCCTCGCCGAGCTTGTCCAGATGCTCACAAATGGACTTGGTGATGCTGTAGACCAGATCCTCGGGGAGGTTCTTGTTGACCATCATATGCACGGCACCACCAAAGGAGCGCACGTCCTCCGTCTGGCCGTTGTAGCTGCCGGCGGCGATGGTCTTTTTCATGTAGCCGTTGTTCACCTCGAGCATCGCGTCGAGCTTATCCTCGGGGATGGAGATGATCTTCATGTCGCGGGCGGAGCAGAGGTCGACGAGCACGGATGCCGGAACGGCCGTGGCAAAGGCAAAGGCGTCGGCAACGCCGTCTTTCATCTGCTGGACAGAGTCATCATAGCCGACCTGATTGACGCGCTTGAGATCGTCATAGGACATGTCGTAGACGGACAGCAGCTCGCGCATCATCTGCTCGGCGAGGTTGCCCGTGGTCTGCGTGGTGAGCACCTTGCCCTTGAGGTCTTCCACGGAGTCGATGCCGGAATCGGCACGCACCACGAGGTGGAAGGTCTCGTCGTAAAGGTAGCCGACGTAAGCGACGTTATCGGTGACCTCGGTGAAGGGTTCCTCACCGCGCATACCGGACATCGTGGAGGGCATCTTGCCGAAGGCAAAGTCGCACGAGCCGTCCTGAATGGCCTGCACGTTGGTCGGGCCGGTGCCGGGCGTCACGGTGACGTTGAGGCCGGGAATGTCTTCAGGCAGGAAGTTTGCCATAGCCGCCGTGGCAGGATACCAGGAGCCGGAGGTCGCGCCGCTGCGGATCTTGAGGTCGTAGGAGCTGGTGGAAGGGTCGCTGCTGGGGTCAGCCTGCGTGCAGGCGGCAAGGGTCAGGAGCATCACGATGCTCAGAATGAGTGCGAGCATTCTTTTCATGGTTTTTTCCTCCTCAAGTCGTTTTTGTTTTATTTGAGAATCGCGCCCTGCTCAGAGAGGATGCTCTGCAGCAGCGCAATGTCTACCTGATTGGTGCAGCCGTCGGTCTGCTTTGCAGCGAGTGCGGCAGCGGTGCCTGCGGCCTGTCCCATGGTCTCGCAGGCTGCGATGGAACGCACGGAAGCCAGTGCGGCGTGCGTGGCCGAGATACAGCGCCCGGCGACGAGCAGGTTTTCCATGCCCTGCGGGAGAAGGCAGCGGTAGGGAATGCCGTAGCTCCCGTCGCCGCCGATCTGACGGAACACCACGTTTCCGCCCTCCGGGTCGTGCATGTCCAGCGGGTAACATGCAAGGCCGATGTTGTCGTCAAACATGCGTCCGTTCAGGCAGTCCTCCTCAGTGAGCGTGTACTGCCCGATAAAGCGGCGGCTCTCCCGGAAGCCCACGGTGGATCCGCCGATGAGATTGCACTGCTCGAAGCCCGGCACATACTTTCTGAGAAAGCGGTACATCCGGAAGATCTGCTCTCTCAGCTCCACTGCGGCAGCCGTGACCTGATCCGCGCTTGTGGCATCCATGCCGATCAGGCGGGAAATGTTGGCGATGATGTCGTTTTCCCGGACGCACAGGCAGAAGAGCTGGTGGTTTTTATCGGTGAAGAGCTCCTTTGCCTCGGGCGTATCATCCCACTGTCCGAGACGGCCGACGTAGTAGATCGGCGTACGGCGGCCGGAGGGGCGGTCTGTCCACAACTGCTGCTTGTCCGTGGGGACGTTCTGCGCAAATTTGACCATGTCCACGTTGGTCAGGCGCATATTCAGGCTGCACGGCTGCATCTTTCCGTCGGCGCGGCCCTTTTCAAACGGAGCGCCGGCGCGTGCGGCAACGTCTCCGTCGCCGGTGGCATCGATGAAGGTGCGCGCCTCTGCGCGGAGGGCACCGTCCTTATTCTGCGCTACCACGGCGATGACGCGCCCATTTTCCGTCTGCACCTCGTTGACGATGGAGTCCAGCAGAAGCTCTGCGCCGCTCTCGCGAAGCATCTCCATCAGCAAAACGCGCTTGATCTCGTGGTCGACCGGTGTGTGCGTGTACAGGTGTCCGCCTTCAAAGCGGATGTGCCCCAGAGAGCCGCCCATCGCCTGAAGGCGCTGCACGATCTCCTCCGGAATGCCGCCGACGGCCCGCTTTCCACTCCCATTCGCGAAGAAGGAGTGCGGGAAAAAGCCGGTGGCGCCGATACCGCCGAGCCACTGCTCTTTTTCGATCAGCAGGGTGTGCGCGCCGTTTCGCGCGGCAGCGATCGCGGCTACGGCTCCTGCTGTACCGCCGCCGCAGACAACAACGTCATACTTGCGTGTCTCCATCGTTTGTCTTCCTTTCTTTCTGTTCTTCTCTGCTTTTTGCCATACGCACCGCATGCTCAATGGCATTGAGAAGGCTGAGCGCGTTGGCGTTTCCGCTTCCCGCGTGGCCAAACCCTGTGCCGTGATCCACAGAGGCGCGGATCACCGGAAGCCCCAGCGTAATGTTAACACCGGCCACGGCCTCCCATTTTCCCGCCTCCTGGTCGTAGACAAAGCCCTTTACCTTCAACGGGATGTGCCCCTGATCGTGATACATCACCACAACGATATCGTACCAGCCGCCCAGCGCCTTGGAAAACACAGTGTCCGGCGGCGTGGGTCTGCCGTCAGGGATACAAAGCCCCTCCGCCAACGCGGCATCGATTGCGGGCTGGATCTCCTCAATTTCCTCCCGGCCAAACAGGCCGCCTTCACCGCAGTGCGGATTGAGCCCGGCAACGGCAATTTTCGGCTTTGCAATGCCCAGCGCTCTGCACGCCTCGTCTGCCATGCGGATGCAAGCAAGCACACGCTCCTTTTTCACCCGCTCGCAGGCCTCCCGCAGCGATACATGCGTCGACACATGCACCACGCGCAGCGCGTCGTGCGCTAACATCATGGCGTAGCTTTTTACCCCCGTATCGTGCGCATAGATCTCCGTGTGGCCGGAAAAATGATGGCCGGCCAGGTGGATCGCTTCCTTGCTGAGCGCATTGGTCACGGTGGCATCAAGCTCACCGGCAAGGGCAAGCTCGATCGTGTGGTGGACATAGCGGAACGCCGCCTCGCCTCCCGCGCTGCACGCCCCCACGCCGAAGGGCTGCGGATCGTCGACAAGAGGCGGGATCATCTCCTGTGCGACCGCGTCAAGATCGAGCACATTGATCACGCCCGGCTCAAAGCACGCCTCGCTCACACTGTGTACCGCCCGGATGGCAGGTCGCCTGCCCCGCCGCTTTTCGGCCACGCACGCCGCGTATTCCATACACTTGGCATCACCGATGACCACATAGTCTGCCTCGCGGCACAGCGCCTCATCCATAAGTGCCTGCACGGTGATCTCCGGGCCGTTTCCAAAGGGGTCGCCCATGGTAATGCCGACGATTGGCCTTTTCTCTTTCACGCCTGTTTCACCTCATTTTCTTTGTGTTCCTCTACAAGCTGTCTGCTCGTTTCGATCACATCCTGCAATCGGAGGATCAGCTCCTCCTCGCCGAAGCCGCCGGATTTTGAAAGCAGGGCGTACTCCCGGCCACGGTATTGCAGGCGGCAGCACACCACGCCGCACATGACCTCGCCCAGCGGAATCAGGCTCCTTACCTGCAGCTCGCTGAGCAGCGCCCGCAGGGTGTCGCCCCCAGTCACGAGCAGCGTGCGACGCAGGCCGCTGTCCATCATTTTCCGGCAAACGCGGCCCAGTGCATGTGAAATGCGGGTGCGCACCTCATCGGGCGCAAGGCCGGGCGCCTCTCCGGGCATCGTTGGAGCATCCTTACTGCCCACGCTTTGCAGGATCGCGCAGCGCGCGGCGCAGATGCGCTTGTGCCAGTTGCCGATGCGGCGCATGCCCTCGGGTGTATCGATCCAGTCGGGCTGGAGCTTTTCCCCGGCAGTCAGACTGATGCTCACCGCGCCGTGCAGCCGCGCAACCTCGATCTGCCGCTCGGTAAGCGGATTGATGCTTCCGCAAACCACCAGAAGGTCATCCGTCAACGCAGGGAGCTGCTTTTCCTCCCGCGCAAGGCTGATATGTGCGGGAAGCGCCGAGGCAAGCCCCGCGCAGCCGGACAGTACATGCAGCTCGTCCCGCGCAGCAAGCTCCCGCGTAATGCGATCCAGTTCTTCCTGCGATGCGCAGTCGTAAATCAGGATGCCCTCCGCCTGCGGTGCATCGGCAGCCATGCAGTGCACTGCGTGATGCGTCTGGCTCTGCACGATCTCCGCCACGTCGGAGCTGATGACGGGTTCGTAAGGATCCTGCCCGAACACACTCTGGCTGACCGGGCAGCCATCCACATAGTGCACCCCCTCCACAGTGATGCGCCCCATCTGCGGGAACGCCGGGACAAAGTGCACGCGTTTTGCACCGGAGGCATCCAACACAGCGGCCAGCTCCGCGCCGATGTTGCCGCGCAGGGCGGAATCGGTCTTTTTGTAAATATAGGGAACGTGCTTTTCCACCGCACGGCGCACGATATCGTGCACAACGGCATAGGCCTCCTCAGGCGCCAGGTGGCGCGTTTCCGTGTCGATGACCAGCACCTCCACCTCGCTTGCCCACAAGGCCGCCTCCTCAATACACTGCGCGCCCACGCACACCCGCGTTCTGCTGTTTTTAAACTGAACGCCTGTGTCCAGCGCCCCGGTGAAATCGTCCGCAACGATCAGAAGTTTTACCACGTTCTGCTCTCCCGTTTCAATTTGAAACACATTGCGTGTTTCTTCTTCGTTTTTCGTTCTTTATTTTAAAAATACCATAATTTCTGATGCCGCGCTACCTTCATAGCGTTTTAATTTGACACACTTCATGCCTTTTTGCAGAAATTTATCGGAAAAACAAAAAAGCAGCTCCCCGCGCCTTGGCGCGGGGAGCTGCTGCATGCAAGAGGAGGAAAAACTCTTACAAAGACAACTGTTTAGTTGTGGTCGACGGCGTACATGTGCTCGATGAGTTCGAGAACCTTGTTGGAGTAGCCAATCTCGTTGTCGTACCAGCTGACGACCTTGACGAAGGTGTCGGTCAGAGCGATACCGGCCTTGGCGTCGAAAATGGAGGTACGGGTGTCACCGTAGAAGTCGGAGGAGACGACGGCCTCGTCGGTGTAACCGAGGATGCCGTTGAGCTCGCCCTCGGATGCATCCTTCATGGCCTGGCAGATCTGCTCATAGGTGGCAGGGGTCTTGAGGTTGACAGTGAGATCGACCACGGACACGTCGAGCGTGGGCACGCGCATGGACATGCCGGTGAGCTTGCCGTTGAGCTCGGGGATGACCTTGCCCACGGCCTTGGCCGCGCCGGTGGAGGAGGGGATGATGTTGCCGCTGGCCGCACGGCCGCCGCGCCAGTCCTTGGCAGAGGGACCGTCGACCGTCTTCTGCGTGGCGGTGATGGCGTGCACGGTGGTCATCAGGCCGTCCTGAATGCCGAACGCGTCGTTGAGCACCTTGGCGATGGGAGCCAGGCAGTTGGTGGTGCAGCTGGCGTTGGAGACAAACTGCATGTCGCTGCTGTAGTT
>CAYPLM010000035.1:0-12212 GCA_964411575.1 uncultured Oscillibacter sp.
GAGCGTACGGTTCGCATCCGTAAGGTCGTGGGTTCGAATCCCTTCAGGTCCACCACATCAAAAAAGTCCGAACTGATTCCCTGTCGGGAATCGGTTCGGACTTTTTTGTAAAGTCATTCCCTTGCCTCTGCCATCCTCAAGAACGCTGCCGCAGACGTTTCGTCTGCGGCAGCGTTTGTTTATTCTTCCTCTTCTGTGTGCTTTTCGACACGCACGAGCACCTTTTCTACACGCAGGCCGTCCATTTTCAGCACGGTCACGGTGATCGTTTCGTCAAACTCGCTGTAGACGAAGCTCTCACCCTCCTTGGGATACGCGCCGAAGCGCTCGAGCGTCCAGCCGCCCACAGTGGAGCTCTCCGTCTCAAAGCCGTCGTCGTCCAGCCCCACCAGCTCGGTGAAGTCGTCGATGGCCATGTCGCCGTCAAGCTCGTACTCGCCCTCGGCGCGCTCGACCACCTCGTTTTCGATCTCGTCCGTCTCGTCCCAGATCTCGCCCACGAGCTGTTCGAGCACATCCTCCATGGTGATGATGCCCAGGCACCCGCCGTACTCATCGGTGACGATGGCAAGGTGCTGCTTGGCACGCTTGAGCGTTTCCAGCACGTTGGGCAGGCGCGTGGTCTTGTAGATGTAGCAGGGAGGCATAAGCAGCGGGCGGATGTCCACCTCGTCCACGCCGCGATCGAGCAGCGCCTTGAAGTAGTGATTTAAGTACAGAACGCCGATGATGCTGTCGATGCTGCCCTCGTAGACGGGAATGCGCGAATAGCCCGAGGCGGCGGCCGCCTCGAAGATCTCGCGCCGACTGTCCTTCACGTCCACGGCCACGATATCCACACGCGCGGTCATCACCTCAAACGCGCCCACGTCGTTAAAGTCCAGCGCGTTTTGCAGCAGCTCGCTGCGATCCTCGTCGAGCACATCTTCGTCCTCGGCGGTTTCAATGATGGACTGAAGTTCCTCCACGGCATCGTCCTGCCCGTCGCGCGTCTCGCCCTTGAGCGGCAGCGTGCACAGGTGCACCAGCCCCACCACAAGCAGCGTCAGCGGCTTGAGCACGATGGTCAGCACGCGCACCGGCACGGCAAAGCTGAGCGAAAGACGGTTGGCGTTGCGCTTGGCGACGATCTTGGGCATGGTCTCGCCGAAGATGATCACGCTCACCGTGACGATCACGGTGGCAAGCCAGGCGTACTCCTCGCTGAAGGCGGTGATGGCGATCACGGAGCCGATGGAGGAGAGCGCGATGTTGACGAAGTTATTGCCGATAAGGATAGCGGAAAGGGCGTCGTCATAGCGGTCGATGATCTTCACGGCCAGCGCCGCAGCCTTCGAGCCGCTTTCCGCCTGATTTTCAAGGCGGATGCGGTTGGCCGAGGAGAACGCCATTTCACTCGCCGAGAAAAACGCCGAAAGCGCAAGGCAGGTGACAGCGGCCACGATGTAGAACGTCATTTCTCCTCACCTCCCTCGCTCGTTCTCGGCAGGTGGGCGATATGCAGCGTCATGATACGGCGCTTGAGCACCTTTTCCACGGTGACGCGCAGCCCGTTGTAGTCAAAGCAGTCGCCCTCGCGGGGGATGGCCTCAAACTGCTCATAGGCCCACTCGCCGAGCAGCTTGTGTGCAAAGTCGGTGTCATCGGGATCCTCGTAGTCCATGAAGGAGAACGCATCCTCAATGTCCACCCCGGCATCAAAGGAGAACGTGCCGTCGCCGTGGTCGACGCAGGGCTCCACCACCACGTCGTCCTCGTCCCAGATCTCGCCCACCAGCTCTTCCAGAATGTCCTCGATGGTGACGATGCCCAGCGTGCCGCCGTAGCTGTCGGTCACCACGGCCATGTTGAGCTTTTTGCTGCTCATCACGGTGAGAAGCTCGTCGATCTTGGCGCTCTGGTGCACAAAGTAGGGCTCGTCGAGCGTGCTGCGCACGTCCAGCGCCGCGCCCTCGGCGAGATACGCCTTGATGAAGCGGCGGATCTGCAGCACGCCGACGATGTTGTCGGTGGTGTTCTGGTAGACGGGCAGGCGGCTGTGGCGCGAGGCCTTCACCTGCGCGAGAATGTCGCTTACCGGGTCGTCCAGGTCGACCATATCCAGATCGACGCGGGCGGTGAGGATGCTCTCCGCTGTCATCTCGCCGAAGGTAAGCGCCGAGTGCACCAGCTCGCCCTGATCGGAGTCCAGCTCGCCCTCGTCGGTCATGTTCTCGATGATGTCGTAAAGCTCGTCCTCTGTGACGGAGACCTCGGCATCGCCCTTGGTCAGGCTGCTTGCGAACTCACCGATCTTGGTGAGCACGAAGGATAACGGCGTAAAAATGCGCATAAAAAAGCGCAGTGAAGCTGCCGTCCCCAGGGAGAACCGCTCACTGTACTTCTTGGCAACGCTTTTGGGAAGCATCTCGCCCACGAAAAACACCACAAGCGTCGTGAGAAACGTGCTCAGCGTCACCGCATCCACGCCCCAGCGCCGCGTGACCAGCACGGTCACATAGGACGCGGCCGAGAGGTGGACGATGTTGGTGCCGATGAGGATCGTGGTGATGGCCTTGTCGAAATGCTCGCAGACATAGACCGCGGTTTTCGCCCGGCGGTCGCCCTTGTCCATGGCCGCCTTCAGCCGGATGCGGCTGACCGAGGCAAAGCTCGTTTCGCATACGGCGAAATAGGCAGCAAAAAACAGCAGGAACAGAATGATCAGGACTGACAATGTACTCCCATCATCCATGGCGGACTATCACACTCCAATAAAAGATTTCCCGCCCGCAGGCAGAATTATTAGCATATAGCATATCACGCCCTGGCGTGTTCGTCAAGAGCGGTTTGCCTGTCAGGCTGTGCAAAATGCGCAAAAGCAGCGCTATACAAAATAAGTGACCGATGTCGAGGTGTATTCGCTCCCTGTTCCTGCTTACCGTTCCGGGGATACAGATTGCCACACCAGTCTGCGGACTGGTTCGCAATAACATTTGCAAGTCTCTCTCAGCAGACCTGCGGCGCTCCTGCAAAAGGAAGGGCGGCTGCGCACCGCGCTGCAACCGCCCTTAAATCAAATTGTCCCGAAGCGGCACGCCGCGTCTCACTCCCCGCTCAAGCGCAGGATGACATCCGTTTCAAAAAGGCTGCCGTCGCGCCACACGACAAGGTGCAGCGCCTCGCCCTCGGCATGGCGGCGGCGCACGCGCAGAAGATCGTTCGAGGTGCTCAGCCCCTCGCCGTCAGCCGTGACGATCAGGTCGCCGGGCCGCAGCCCCGCTGCGTCACCGGGCGAGCCGGGCGTCACCTCGTACACCTCCAGCGCGCTCGTGCCGTCAGGCAGGGCGCGCTGTGCCGTGAGCACGGTGATGCCGATGCTGATCTCGCCGCGCAGCTCACCATAGGCGATGAGGTCGTTGACCATCCAGGCCGCTGAGCTGATGGGGATGGCGAAGCCCAGCCCCTCCACGGTGGCCACGTCGCAGGAGTAGCGCGGCGTGTCCATTTTCATGGTGTTGATGCCGATCACCTGCCCGTAGATATTGATCAGCGGGCCGCCGGAGTTGCCGGAGTTGAGCGCAGCATTGGTCTGAAGCAGCGTCATCGTCGTCCCGTTCATCTCCACGTCGCGGTTGATGGCGGAGACCAGACCGTCGGTGAGCGTGCCGCGCAGCTCGACGCCCAGCGGATTGCCGATGGCATACACCCGTTCACCCACGGCCAGCGTGTCGGAGGTCCCGAATTCGGCGGCGGGCAGGCCGCGCGCGTCCGCCTTCAAAACGGCGATGTCCTGCGCGGAGTCGAAGCCCACCAGCTTCACCTCGTAGGAGTCCCCGGTGTCAAGCACCACAGTGCAGCTGCTGCCGCCCTCGATAACGTGGGCATTGGTGAGGATATAGCCGTTTTCGCTCATGATGATGCCCGTGCCCACGGCCGAGCCGCCGCTTGCCAGATTGGTGATCACCAGCACGGTGGAGGGGTTGACGCGCGCGTAGATCTGCTGCGCGGTAAGCGCGTCGTCGTGCAGCTCGTGGAGCAAAAGGCGCTCGCTCCCGCCGCTTGGGGCGCGGGGAATGCTCGTCTCCTCCGGCTCCTCGTCCTCCCAGCGGCCATAGTCCTCATAGTAGTCGTCGTCATAGAGATCGTCAAACCAGAAGTGCTGCACCGCCGCCAGGCCGCCCAGCAACACCGCCAGCACCACGGCGCACACAAGAAAGACGCGCAGGCCGCGGCGGCGGCGCTTTTTCCCCTTCTCCTCGCTGCGCGGCGCTTCCTTCTGTCTGCCGGGCAGCGGCGAGGGCTGCACATAGTATTCCGTCACCGACTCGTGCTCCTGCACATAGCAGAGCACCACCTCCTGCGGCAGCTGCGTATTGGGCATATCCATGGCTGTGTCCACCTTGCTTTCTCAGGTTGAGGTCATGCTGTTGGCGAGCGAGAGAGTGAAGGCGAAGGTCGTCACACCGTCCTCGCTCGTGGCGACGATGTGCTCTTTGTGCTGTTCGAGGATGGTTTTCACGATGTAAAGCCCCAGCCCCACACCGTCCTTATCCGCCGAGCGCGACTTGTCGCTTTTGTGGAAACGCTCAAAAAGCAGCGGCAGCTCCTCGGCGGATATGGTCGCGCCGTGGTTGCGCACTGTGACGAGCGCCTTGCCGTTGGCCACGCTCACGCCCAGATACAGCGCCGTGCCGGGGGTGGCAAACTTGGTGGCGTTTTCCAGCAGGTTGTAGATCACCTGCGTGATCAGGTCGTTGTCACCGAGCACCGTCACCGGCTCGTCGGGAATGTCGGCTTCCACGTCGAGCGAACGGTCGGTGATCTTCTTTTCCAGCGAAATGAGCACGCGGCGCATGCTCTCGCACACATCAAACGGCACCTTGCGCAGGTGCTCACGCGATTGCAACTGCGACACCTCCAGCATGCGGCGCACCAGCCGGCTCAGCCGCCGACTCTCGTCGGAGATGATGTGCAGATACTCCTTTTCCCGCTCGGGCGGGATGGTGCCGTCGAGGATACCGTCGGTGTACCCGGCGATGGAGGTCATGGGCGTTTTGAGCTCATGGGAGATGTTGGCGATGAACTCGCTACGCTGCCGCTCGGTCTCCTGCAGGGAGTCAGCCATGTTGTTGAACGAGTCGGCCAGCTCGCCGATCTCGCCTGCGCCATAGTCGTGCATACGCGTGTCGAAATTGCCCTCGGCGAAAAGCCTCGTGGCCTCGGCCATTTCGTGGATGGGGCGCGACTGGCGCATGCTCACCCATGCGCTCGCCGCAAAGGACAGCAGCAGCGCGATCACCGTGGTCATCACGAAGATACTGAAAAACGCGCGCCAGATGGCCGTCAGATGCTGCGCCTCCATCACGGCCAGCGTCGCGCCCACAACATGGTCATTATAATAGATGGGCACGCCCACAACGTACTGTTTTTTGCTGTAAATGCCGTCAAGCGAGGTGGCCTTGGAGTATTCGCCCTCCTCAAGCACCTTACGCATCACTTTCTGCGGAACGCTCAGCGTGCTCACGTCCTCGCGCGCGTCGCCGGTCATCAGGATCACCGAGCCGTCCGCGCCGCACACCAGATACTCAACGTCCGTCGTCGACGCCGCCACGCGCACGATGGCGCGGATGTTGGCGGTGTCGCGGTTGGTCATGTAGCCGGAGACAAGGTCAGAGACGATCTGTGCCTTGTTCTGCATGTCCTCGGTGCGCTGGTTGATCACATAGGCATAGCTCACGGCGAAAAACGACGTGCCCAGCAGCGAGAGCGTCAGCAGCACCACGCCCGCCGTGAGCATAAAGTTCTGCCAGTAGATCGTGCGGTACTTCTCCGGCAGCTTCCATTTTGCCATTACGCTCTGACCTCGAACTTATAGCCCACGCCCCACACGGTTTTCAGATCCCACTGCTCAGACACGTTTTCGATCTTCTCGCGCAGGCGCTTGATGTGCACGTCCACCGTGCGGCTGTCGCCAAAGTAGTCAAAGCCCCACACCTCGTCGAGCAGCTGATTGCGCGTGTAGACGCGGTTGGGCGAGGCGGCAAGATGGTACAAAAGCTCCAGCTCTTTGGGCGGCGTGTCCACCTTTTTGCCGTCGACTATCAGCTCGTAGGAATCGAGGTTGATGACGAGCTTGTCAAAGCTCAGCTTTTTCTGCGTGTCCACCGGGATCTCGCTGCGGCGCAGCACGGCGTTGATGCGCGCGATAAGCTCCTTCATCTCGAAGGGCTTGACCAGATAGTCGTCCGCGCCCATTTCAAGGCCGTGGATGCGGTCGTTCACCTCGCCCTTGGCCGTGAGCATGATGATGGGGCACTTGGATGTCTCGCGGATCCTGGCGCACACGCCCCAGCCGTCAAGCACCGGCAGCATCACATCCAGCAGCACAATGTCGGGCGTGATGCGTTTGAACTCCTCCACCGCTTTGCCGCCGTCGGATGCAAGGCGGACCTCAAAGCCCTCTTTTTCCAGATACATGCGGATCAGGTCGGAGATGTTTTTGTCGTCCTCTACCACAAGGATATTGCGTGCCATAAAAAGGCCTCCTCTGTCGTATAAACTCGCGCGTCTGCGCGCCTTGTATCACCCTGTATTATAGGCGATTTTCGTGCGGATTCCTTAACAATTTGTAAAAACTTGAAAACACATCCCGCGTTTTCAGCGCGCCGCCAGCTCGTTCAGACGCAGAAGCGTACAGTCCTCCGCCCCCAGCAGCTCCAGTCCGTCCGCAAGCGCCAGCAGCAGCGCCTCGTCCGTCCCCAGAAGCGCCCGGCAGACGTTTTCGCTCTTTCCGGCGGTGCGCAGGATGCTTTTCATCGTCTGCGTGCCGCCCGGTGCGCGCGCGGCGCTGAAATCCGCCTGAAAGAGGAGGGGGCAATAGCCCGCCTGCTCCACGGCAGACAGTGTTCTTGCCGCGTTCTCCACATACACAAGGCGTGTCATGCGGTTGGCCGTGCGCCACATGGCCGCGTTGCCGCGCGCGAGCTGCGCCAGCGCCTCCTCCTCGCCCTGTGCGCCGTCCACCAGCAGCGCCACGCCGTGCCCCTCGGCGGGCAGGCGGCGCAGCAGCGCGCCGTTTTGTGCGGCCTGCTCCGGCGAAAAGAGGAACGTCACGCCCGCGCCCTCGGGCAGCAGTGCCTCCAGGCGCTCCACCGCCTGCGCGTCCGTTACCTTCACAGCAAAGTAGAGCGTGTACTTCTGCCGCTCCACTGGCTTTGTCGGCTCAGGCTCCGGCTCCGGCTCGGGTTTCGGCTCGGGTTCGGCCGGCGTACGCGCGCGCTCGTACCTGGCGTAGCGCTGCGCCATGGGCGCGTCGGCGGCGTCGAGAAAGCTCGCGTCGCTGAGCACGGCGTTTTCGTCGCACACGCGCACAAGGTAACCCAGGCTCACGCGGTTGACGCTGTAGCTCAGATCAAATACCTTTGCCAGCAGCGCCATGGGCAGAAACACCGCCTCGCCGCGCACGATCACCGACGCGTCGTACACGTTGCCCACGCTGTCGTAGCAGCTCGACTCAGCCAGGTCGAAAATGAGCACCCTGCGGCTTTTGAAAAGGCTGATGGTGGTCTTGTCGCGGCTGCGGGCGTAGTTGATGCCCAGCTCCGGCTCGGAGCATACCACGGAGGAGACATACAGCACGCCGCCCGACCAGAAGGGCATCGTCTCGTCGCTCAGGTCGAGCAGACGGTCGTTGAGCGCCGTGAAATACACCGAGCCCGCCGCCGCGCTGCGTTGCGGCACAAGTGCAAGCACCATGAGCAGCGCCAAAGCAAGCGCCGTGAGTCGTTTTTTCATGCGCATCCGCCCCCTTTCGGCAATTCTACCACAATAGTATACCAGTTTCCGCCCCGTTTTGCAATAAAAAATGCGCCCACTGTCAGGTGGGAAAAGAGATTGCTTTTCCCGCGCAGATACGCTATGATCACCTGTCCATGGACGATCTGGATTCCGCCCTTGCGCTTTTGACCGGTGCGCTCAGCGGCCTTACCGATCTGCAGGAGCTCGACCTGCGCTGGAATGACGCGCTGACGCAGCAGCAGGTAGACGCTCTGCGGACGCAGCTGCCGGGCTGCGCGATCACCTTCTGAGCATTCAGGTAAACTGAGACGCGCTGCAAATTGAACGTTTGCAGCGCGTCTTTTTGTTCTGTCTTATCGCTTTTCTATCCTTGTGCCCGGATAATAGTGCGCGAGGATCGCCGCGTACCCCGCCCCGGACGATGCCATGGCGTTTGCGCCGTACTGGCTCATGCCCACGCCGTGGCCGTAGCCCGTGACGTGAAACACCAGCTCGTCCCCCTCCGCCTGTGCCGTAAAACAGGGCGAGCGCAGGGAGAGCAGCGTGCGCAGGTCGTTGCCACGCAGGGTGAGGCTGCCCAGCTGCGCTGTGGCGACGTAGCCCGCGCTGTTGTAGGTCAGCCCGCCGAGAAGTGCCGCCGCCTCGCGGGGAAGCTGCGCGTCTGGATAGGCTGACAGCAGCCGCTCGCGCACCTCCGCCGCCGTGAGACGCACGGTGGAAAAATAATTGGGCACCAACGTCTCGTCCTCGGGCGAGTCGACGCTTTGCAGATACGGCAGGTCGCTCTGCCATACGGCGGCAGCGTTTTGCGTGTGCCCCGCAGCGGAGGAGAAAAACACCGCCAGGATCGGCTCGCCGTCGTAGGTGAGCACCTCGCCGTCGGTGTCGGTCACTGCGGCGCGCAGCTTGTCCTCGTACTCCCCTGCCGCAGCGCCCCAGTCCGCCGCAGCCTCCTGCGCGCTGCGGTACGCCTTGCAGCAGGCGATGTCGTCGCAGGCATCGGCATCGGGGTGGTTGGCGATTTCGCCCTGTGCCATTTTGCAGAGGGTGTATGTGCGCGCGGCCACCGCCTGTGCGCGCAGCGCCTCGCCCTCGAACGAGGCGGGCATCTCGGCGCGCAGCACGCCCACAAGATAGTCGTCAAACGCCAGCTCCTCCACCGTGCCGCCCAGCTGCACGCGCAGCACGCGCGCGTGGTCTGTGCTTTGCGCTTCCTCGTCCGATTCGGTGCTTTGCGTCTTTGTGTCCGGCGCACTTCCTGCCGCCGCCCACGCCGCTGACAGCAGCAGCGCAATGAGCAGCAGCGAAATGCGGATGCTTTGCTTCATGCCCGCTCCCTCCTTTTTCGTCCATGCTATGCGCCGGGCGCACGGGATATGTTTTTTTCGGTGGACAAGCGGCGCGCGGCGTTGTATAATATGGAATTGAGCCTCAAAAAACGGCTCGCGCTGCCCCCTCCCCTCTGCGGGACGCGGCGCTTTTCTCCCACCGTATGTTGAAAGGAACTGCTGCTATGAATCGCCAAAAATGGCTTTATCTTCTTGTTGTTTCCGCCGCCGCTGCGGTCGCGCAGACGCTCTCGCTCGCCTTCGGCTTTGAGGCAGACACGGGGCTGCCGCGCACGGGCTTTTTTCTGCTGCTGCCTCCGCTGGTGCTGTCCGCAGGCGCGGTGGGCGCGCTGTACCTCACGCGCGGTCTGAAAAAACGCACCGACGCGCCGTTTGAAGCGCTCTTCCCTCTGCGCGGCAGGGTGGCGGCGCTTCTGGGCGTGCTGGGCAGCTTTTTGCTGCTGGGCAGTGCGGCTCTGGGGTTCGTGCAGGGCGAGGGGCGCACGCCGGTGCTGTTTGCGGCGCTGATGGGGCTTTGCGCGCTGTACCTCACGGCGGCGCTGCGGCGCAGTCAGGCAGAGCCGATGATGACTCTGCCGGCTGCCTATCTGATGCCGGTGCTTCTTCTGCTGCGCTACCGCGAGTGCTCCTACGTCTCCGCGTGGGCGTGCTTCTATCTGGAGGTTTTGGCGCTGGCGGCGCTGGTGGGCTGCTGCATCCTGCTCAGCGGCTTTGCTTTCCGGCAGGGTCGCCCCCGGCTTTACGCCGTCGTGGCGCTGCTGAGCGTGCCGCTTTGCCTGTGCGCGGCGATGCAGGCCGAGTCCCTTGCCTCCGCACTGCGCTTTTTTGGGCACGCTGCGGTGCAGCTCGGCTTCCTCGCGGGCTTTGTGCCCGAACAGGCGGCGTGACCGTCCGACCCGGAAAGGAGCTTTTCTATGCTTTCATCCCTATCTCTTTGGCTGCACGGCACGGCGGCGGGCAAGTTTCTGCTCACGGCGCTGATCTCCATGCTGCCGGTGGTCGAGCTGCGCGGCGGCCTTCCGGCGGGCGTTGCCATGGGGCTTCCGATCCCCACGGCGTTTCTCGCCTCGCTTCTGGGCAACATGCTGCCCGTGCCGCTGATCATCCTGTTCGTGCGGCGGGTCTTTAAGTGGATCCGTTTGCACATCCCGCGTCTGGGCAGCCTTGTCACGCGCATCGAGCAGCGCGCCTATGCCAAGGCCGACAGCGAGAGCATCGTCAAGTATCAGGCATGGGGGCTGTTGATTTTTGTGGCCATCCCCCTGCCGGGCACCGGCGCGTGGACAGGCGCGCTGATCGCGGCGCTTTTGGACATGCGGCTGAAAAAGGCCGTGCCGGTGATCTTCTTCGGCGTGGTCATCGCGGGGCTGATCATCACACTTTTAACCTATGGAGTGACCCAGCTGCTATGAAGCTTTTGATCGTATCGGATTCTCACGGGCGGCCGGACAGCATCGAGCGTGCGGTAGAACGGGAAGCGCCCGATTGTCTGGTGCACCTGGGCGACGGCTGGCGTGATGCCGAGCGCGTGCAGGCGCATTTTCCCTCCCTGCCGATGGAGCAGGTACCCGGCAACTGCGACATTGGGCGCTGGGAGAGCGCCGAGCGGCTGTGCTTTCTCGGCGGACACGCGCTGTTTCTCTGCCATGGACACACGCTGGGCGTAAAGCAGGGGCTGCTGCGCGCAACGCTGGCGGCAAAGGAGCGCGGCGCAGAGGTGCTGCTCTTCGGCCACACGCATCAGCCCGTGCTCGATCTGCACAACGGCCTCTGGCTGATGAACCCCGGCAGCATCGGCGCCTTTCGCGCCACCTACGGCGTGATCACGCTGGACGAGCGCGGCATCCGTCCCGCTCTTTTCGACCTTTAACGCAGGAGGTTTTCCATGTTCCAGCCTCTTACAAGGCTTCTCTCCCTCGCGCTGAGCACGCTGCTTGCGCTCAGCGCCCTCACCGGCGTTGTGGAAGAGCCGCAAGCAGAACCCCTTTACAGCGACGAGGAGCAGGCGTTTCTTGACACGCTCGCCACGTTCGAGCACTATGATGCCTCGCGTGAGGCGCGCTACCTTGCCTATCTTGGAAGCGAGGAGTGGACAGCGCAGCAGGTGCTGCGCATCGTCAACACCGACAACGATCTTGCCCGCTTTGACGATGCCGTGCCCGCCGAGGTCAGCGACGGCGTGCTGATGCTGGTGAACAAGTACCACCGGCTCGAAAAGGATTATGTGCCCGACGGGCTTGTGGACGTGGAGCCGCTCTATTCCACCTCCGGCGGACAGCTCACCGCAGAAGCCAGCGCCGCCTTCTCCGCGCTTGTGGAGGCGCTGTGGGCCGAGGAAGGGCTGCATCTTATCAACGCCTCGCCCTACCGCAGCTACAGCACGCAAAAGCGCCTCTACCAGCGTTACTGCACGCGCGACGGCCAGACCAAAGCCGACCGCTACTCTGCCCGCCCCGGCTACAGCGAACACCAGACGGGTCTTTCCCTGGATGTCACCGCCCCCGGCGGCACGCTCGGCAGCTTCCGCAAAACGGCGCAGTTTCGCTGGATGAAGGACAATGCCCACCGCTTCGGCTTCATCCTGCGCTACGGCGAGGGCATGGAGTACCTCACCGGCTACCAGTACGAACCCTGGCACTACCGCTATGTAGGCGTGGAGGCCGCGATGGTGATTTACGAGAACGGGCTCACATTCGAAGAATACTATGCGTATTATGTCGAAAAATGACAACGCAAAGTTTTCATCTTTTCCGAAAACTCCGCGTTACTATTCAAAAACCGGCGAAAGACACCGCAGGGCACGCTGTGAAAGCAGCGTGCCCTGCGTTTTATAGTAGATACATTACACCTCGACGGAGTTGCTGAAGATCACGACAGGCTTTTCCTCGTAGGGCTCTTCCTCTTCCTTGACGGGCTCGGGGACGATCTCCTCGGCCATATCGCGGTAGGCCGTCAGACCGGCACCGGCGGGGATGAGCTTGCCGATGATCACGTTCTCCTTCAGGCCGACAAGGTGGTCGACCTTGCCCTTGATGGCGGCATCGGTGAGCACCTTGGTGGTCTCCTGGAAGGAGGCGGCGGACA
>CAYPLM010000036.1:0-6127 GCA_964411575.1 uncultured Oscillibacter sp.
ACCAGTCTGTTGACTGGTTCGCAATGACGCGGGGACGGGACGCGGATTGCCGCACCAGTCTGTTGACTGGTTCGCAATGACGCGGGGTCGGTCAACCGGAAAAAGCGCCCACGCCCGCAGGGGCATGGGCGCTTTTATGAATGGGAAATCAGGAGGTGAAGAGCTGGATCATGCCATTGTCGGCTGCTGTAAATTTGCAGTAGCTCTCAAACTGGTACGGCTCCGCACAGGCTTCCACATAGGAAAATGCATTGCTGTCGCCCGGCTCAAAGATTCCGTCCTTATCCTTGTCACCGAACATGGCGATCAGCGCGTTGTTCAGCGTCTTGTCAAACCTCGTCTGCGCAGTGCAGCCGACGCAAAGCATGTCATTAGCGGAGAGGGAGAGGAGCAGCATACGCGGCTTGGTGTAGGTTTTCATTTTTGTATCTCTCCTTTCTCTCAGCCCTGAACGGTGCGCGTGCAGGTGGAGCCGTCTGCGTTGGTGGCGACGATGGTGTAGTCTTTGGTCTCACCACGGCGGACGGTTTCGACGAACGCGTAGGTGTAGGTGTTGCTCCAACCGTACTTGACTGCAATGCTGTTGGTGGGGCGGAGGAGCTTACCGTTGACGGTGAGGGTCTTAACGTCGGTGGAGGTGCTGATGCTGAGGGTGACGAGCTTGTTGCGGATGATGGAGGTGCTGATGACGTCAACGTTGACGAACGGGTCGTAAACGGGGGCGGAGGTGAGCGCCATACGGAGGCTGTAGACCAGCGCTTCGGGCTCAGCCGCGTTGGGGCCGTCGACGGTCACGCCGGAGGGCACCTTGACATTGCCGATGGCAAGCAGGGCATCGCCGGTGTTGGTGATGGTCGCAACGCCGTTCTCAACAGCAACATCGTAGTACATCTCGGTGTTGGAGATGATGTCGTTGTCCGTGTTCCAGCTCGTCGCATTGTTCACGGCGCGGAGGCTGACCTGAATGCTGCTTGCAGCACCGCTCACCGTGATCTGGACGGATTGGCCGCTGGCGAGGTAAATCTCGTTCTGCGGGCCGCCCGCGCCTTCGTAGTCAAGGACGTCAATGGTAAGCTCATTTTCATTCTCGGTGTAAGCCGTGATGGTGCTGCCCACCGCGTCGAGGATGTTGACGTAGGTGATATCCTGCTCAGAGGGGGCGTAGTAGGCGGAGACACCGGTGGTCGTGGTGTTGGCGGTGTCAGCGGAGCGATAGACACGGAAGGCGTCGATCTCAACGGAGGTGCCCGCCTCATAGCCGTTTGCTTCGTCAGCGGCGAGGCCGGTGGCGACGACCTTCACCTGCCATGTGGCATCCTTGCCGAGCTCGACATGGGCAAACGGGACCTGATAGATGGTGCCGTTTTTGTAGCGGGTGTCGACGCTCTTGATGTAGCCGCCCTTCACGTTCCCATTGACCAGCTCGCTGATGACGAGGAGAATGTGGCCGCTGGTGGGGGCGCAGGTGCCGATGAGGTCAAAGCCGTTGCCGTAGAAGGTGGTGGTGAGCGCGTCGGTGCTCGTCTCCGGGGTCAGGCCGGTGGCCGCGTAGACGCCGAGGGAGCCGACAGCGCTATCATAGGCAGTGTCAAAGCCGTAGTGGTCGCCTTCCGCATTGGCAAGCTGAGAAGCCTGCTGCTCAGAGGGCGTGGTGCCGGTCATTGTCCAACCCGTTGCGGCGGTGAAGAAGTTCTCCTCATAGAGGACGTTGGAGGCGGGGACGATGGTGACGGCGTAATGCTGATTGCCGGAAAGTTCAAGTTCAACATAGTCCGCGCCGGTGAGGGGCTTGTTTGCGGTGTAGGTCAGCGTCCTACCATCAACCGCCACACCCGCAACACCAAGGGAGGATTCCGCCTTGGTCAGCGTGGCATTGCCGAGGATGTCCGTCAGGTCATAGCTCACCGGAACACCGAAGTCGACCACATAGGTGGGCGTGGTGATGACGCAGGTGACAGCGTCCGCCTTGGCGGATGCCTTAGAGGCACCCTTGGATTTGTATGCCGTGTACTCATAGGTTACCGAAGCAGTGTTTTCCAGTTTGCCATCCTTGACCTTATCAAAGTTGCCCATGGTCAGCTTGAAGCTGACATCCACGGTTTTCTTTTCGTCCATCGGCAGCTCTTCAGGATTGCTCACAAATGTTGCTCCGTCGGATGTGGGCACGCTTTTTGTCAGTCCGCCGGACAGCAAAGCTTCGATATCGCCGGTCAGCTCATCCGTATACTTTACATTGCTATACTCGATCGTAGGATTGGCCGCATTGCTGAACGTGGATTTGTGCGTATGATAGGAGGTGAATTTCAGCGTATAGGTGATCGTATCGCCTAATCCGATCGCCATGCCCTCTGTGTACGCCTTACCATTGACAGACTTAATGGTCTTCTCCATGGTGGGCAGCTTATCAGAAATGACCTGAAGCCGCACACCAACCGACACCGAGTAGAGGAAGCCCACCTGAAGATTGCTGTCGGCCGCAGCATTCAGCAGCGTGACAAACTCATCGTAATCGTAGGCGTAAACATCGTCCGACTTGCTCTTAACGACGCCGCCCTTCTTATAGCAGTAGTCGAAATAATAGGTGGCCGTAGCGGAGGTCACGCCATTGTCGCTATTCACAGTTCCATCAGCATTAAAGGTAAAGTTCGAACCAAATTTCCGGTCGCTGTTTTCAGAAGTGCCAATGAAATTGTAGGAACCATCTGCATAAGCCCAGTTCCCGTTCGAATTGCTGATACTATGCACCACATACGAAATCGCATACCCGCTTTCAGGCTTTGCAGCAAGCAAAATCACGCTTTGCTGTCCATTGTTACTGCTGCTGCCGCTGTCCAGCGCAATGTTGAACACATACCCCTCTTTGACCTGCGTCCATGTCGTGTCAACCCCGGCGTTGCCGGTACCGACAGCATAGTACAGATCAGAGTGATACACTGCGTCGAAGTAATACACCTGCTTGAGTGCATAGGTGCTGTTTTCAGAGCCCTGCACCACACGAACAGGAATGGTTGTGACAGAGCCATCGCTGAATGTCACTGCAAGCGAGCAGGTGCCAGCAGCAGCGCCCGTCACAGTCACAGTGCCGTTGCTGTTCAGCACTGCCGTTGCAGCGCTTCCGTCAACCGAAACGCTCTGAATCGATACGCCTGCCTCTGTGCTTCCGCTTTTCAGAACAAAGGAGGTTGTGCCGTTGCTGACAGTGGAGTGCGACAGCAGAAGTCCCGTCACTTCATCGCCGGCGCTGATGGAATTTTGCGTAGAGTACGACACATCCTCTGCGCTGACAAGGCTGTGCTTCCCTTCCACGATGTCCGTAACCGTAATATCATACGTGACGCGCTCCGCAACCTTGCCGCCTGCGTTTTTCCTGACGGCAATGACGGTGGCGCTGCCGGCGATATCAGCGGCGGTGATGGTGGTGCCCGCGACGGAGATCACGCCGCCGTTGTAGCTCTCCACCTCATAGCCCTCGGGCAGGGCGAAGCTTGCGCCGAAGGAGAGGGTTTGCGTCTTTTCGTCCGTCTTCGCGCTGACGGTCACGGTGTACTCCGTGTTGCCCACGGTGACGGTGGTCGTGCCCTCGCCGGTGCCGGTGAAGGTGACGTCCGTGGTGGTCGTGCCCTCAGCGGTGTTGGCAGTGTAGAGGTAGAGGGTGGCAGCCGTTTCGGAGGCGCTGAAGCTGCTGCCGCTCAGGGTGAGGTATGCGGTGGTTGTTCTGCTTCCACTTGTAACACTGCGGGACACCTGATAACCACCAGCGCCATTTGCTGTCACCGTAACAGGCTGCTGGCCTTCCTTCAGCGAATAACTCCACCAACCACCAATAACAAAGATAGTATAGCTTGCATCCGGATAGATATAGCTTCCGCTGCTGTTCTTAATATAGTAGGTGCCGTCGCCGACTGCCTCGAAGGTCAGCTGGGCGGTGGGGGCTGTTGCGCTGCTGCTGGTGGAGACGTAGAACGTGCCCTCTGCAAGCGCTGCAGGTTCATAGGTGGTTTCGCCGGGGGTGTTGATCGTCTCGGTGCTCACCGTGGCGATCGAAGTATCCGCATCGGTCGCCGTGAGGCTGCCGTCCTGCGTATAGGTGCTGCTCGTCTCATCAACTTTGAGCGTCACGCTCACGTGCTCGGTGACCGCGTCGTTGGCCGCAGCGGCCTTGACAGTGAGCTGCACTGTGGCGGGCGTGCCGTTTTCGGCGGTCGGAGTGGCCGTAATGGTGACAGTGCCCTCGCCCACGGGCGTGACATCCACGCTCTCGCCGACGACCTCAGCCGCGCGCGCGGCCTTGGCGGCAAGGGTAACGACGTCCGGCTTGTCGACCGTCCACGTGCACTCCTCGGAAGCGGTGAGGGTGTAGACCGTGGCTTCCTCGCCCTCGGCGGGGAGCGTGAGCTCGGCGGAGATCTCCTCCTCGCCCTGCTTGACGGTGATGGTGGGCGGCGTCACCGGGGTCTCCGGGGTCTCCGGCGTGGTGCCGGGGGTGGGTTCGGCGCCGACGGCGGGATAGTCGGTGAGCACCGCGCCGGGGGCAAGCGTGGCCATGTCGAACGCCTTATAGGTGATGCTGCCGCTTGCGCTCTCGTAGAGCAGACCGATCGTGCCGTCGTTAAGCTCGGTGAGGTCGGAATATGCGTAATAGTCGCCCTTGTTGACGGAATAGTCATAATCCCAGTCGATGCTGCCATCATCCTGCACAAGGCCGACAAAAATCATACCGTTTTTGCGTCCCTCGCTTCCCGACGGAGAGGCCAGCAGGATCGCAGGGCGACCGTCGATCAGCTTGGAATAGGCAATCGCGCCCATGGCAGAATTGGGCGTGTTGGAGAGCTTGGCATCCTGCGCTGCGCTCCACGTTGCGCCATCGTCAGCAGAAATATAATAGTACTGTTTATTAGAACCATCATTTCTGGGGAAGAGGTAGAGATAATTCGCATTCCCCAGCGTGATCTCTGCAATAGCTGCCTCACTGGACTTGCCTTTTGTCCCGATGCTGCCGCTGCGCGTCCAAGTCGCGCCCTCTTCATCCTTGAGATAGATAACAGAGGATGCAAGAGCGGAAGTTTTGATTTCTTCTGCCTCATAGCAGGGGAAGATGATGGTGCCGTCAGAGGTGACGATCCCGCTGCCCGTGCCGGTGCCGTAGAAGATCTCGCCGTTCTTCTTCACGTTGATGAGCGTGGGGGCAGACCAGGTGTTGCCCTTGTCCGCGCTTTTGGTGAGGTAGAGATAGTTGATGGGGTACGCCTGATAGGCTGCGTCGGCGTAGAAGAGGTTGCTGACCTTGGCGCCGTTGAGATAGAGGTTGAACCAGCGGTCGACGGTGTAGTTTTCAACCGTCTTGCCCTCGCTGTCAACGATGCTGGCACGCTGGGCCGCTTCGTCCGTGTCATTGGTGAAAGCGCTGAGGTAATAGGTGTAGCGGCTTTCGTTGTTGTCGACCTTGCCCGCAGACAGACGCATATGGCCGTCATCGGTAAACGCGTTGCCGGGCAGGCCGGTGGCCAGATTACTGTTGCCGCGGGGGAAGAGGTCGACCAGCATGTAGATGGTCTCGCCGTCCGTCGCAAGCGACGGATCGATAAACGTGCCATTAGCGCTGTCGTTCTTCCCGGTTTCTGCATTCGAGCCGAGGTAGTTGCCCCAGACGTTCGTCCAGGTGGCACCGTTATCCTCGGAGATGGCGATCAGCGTGTCGATGCCGCCGTTGTCACCAGTTCCGCTCCAGCGGGCATCCGCTGCGGCGACAAGCGTGCCGTCGTTGAGCGTGACGATGGCCGGAATGCGGAAATTCTTGCTGTTGGCGGCACCGGATTCGAAGGGCTGGGTCCGCGTGCCGTCCGCACTGTACTCACCAACTGGCACTTCGTCGTCGAGCATGCTCTCATCGCCCTCGGCATAGGCCACGGGCGCGGGCAGCAGCGTGAAGAGCATGGTGAGCGCGAGGAGGAGGGAAAGAAGCTTGCGTTTGTTTCTCATGGTTCACATTCTCCTTTTTTGGAATGGAATGCTGCGGGGGCGGGCGGAGGTGTCCGCCCCGCGCAGAGGAGGTACGGGGGGTACGGATTGCCACACCAGTCTGCGGACTGGTTCGCAATGACGTGCGGGGGTGGGAGACGCAGGGCGG
>CAYPLM010000036.1:6227-11938 GCA_964411575.1 uncultured Oscillibacter sp.
ATTGCCGCACCAGTCTGCGGACTGGTTCGCAATGACGTGCGGGGGTGGGAGACGCAGGGCGGGGCAAGGGACGCCCTCTCAGTCACGGCTTCGCCGTGCCAGCTCCCCAAAGGGGGGAGCCAGGGGGCGGATTGCCGCACCAGTCTGCGGACTGGTTCGCAATGACGTGCGGGGGTGGGAGACGCGGGGAGATCAGGGGTTGGGGGCGACGACGTCGCCGGGGTTCCCGGCAGAGCCGGCATCGGACCATGCCTTTTCAAACGCGGCCCAGTCGCGCACGGGCAGGATCTTCGTCCAGGTCTCGGGCGCGGAGATGCTGGAGCGCTTATAGTCGTGGGAGTTGGTGGCCTCCTGCACGGCGGCATAGTACCACTTGGTGGTGTCCATGTTGTCAGACCAGGTGATCATGTCCTTGAGACCGGCGAAGCTGGCGTTGACGGGCGTGCGGCGGAGGGTGTTGTTGACGATGGTCATGGCCTCGGCGCGGGTGATGTAATCATCGGGGTGATAGGTGCCGTCGGGGCGGCCGTTGACCAGCTCGAGCATAGCAGCGTAGTTGATGTACTGCGTGTACCACTTGCCGGAGATGTCGCTGAAGGCGTCACCGAGCGTTTCGAGACGGCTGGTGTCGAAGAAACGGACGGCGATGGTGGCGAACTCAGCGCGGGTGATGGGCTCGTCCGGGGCAAAGACGCCGCCGTCACGGCCGTTGACGATGCCCATGTTGGAGAGCGTGGAGACAGCGTTGTTGTACCACTTGTCGATGTCAACGTCGGAGTAGGGATTGGTCTGAGACCAGTTGCGCGCGCGGGAGTCGTCCTTGAGCATGCGGAAGAAGATGGTGGCAACCTCGGCGCGGGTGATGCTCTCCTCGGGGCTGGCGGTGGCAGGGCTGCCGTTGCCGTCGGTGCGGCCGATGATATAGGCGAAGTGATCCTCGGTGTTAAGGTCGGGCGGGAGCGGACGATTGCTGGTGCTGTAAATCAGGCGGAGCACCACCTCATTGGACGTCCAGGCATCGGTGATGTCCTCGGGCGTGCCGGTGCCAAAGGCGAGGGTCTTGTGGTAGGACATGCCGTCGGTCTTTTCCATCTCGAGCAGCTCAAGAATGCGGCTGATGGTGGTGGTGTTTTCGGCGGTGATATAGGAGAAGGTGCCGCTGACCGTGCCGCTGGCGGTGATGGTGACGGAGCTGGTGTAGGAGACGGCAGCGCGCGTCTCGTCCTTGACTTTGAGGTTGGCGGTCTCAAGCGTGATGGTCTTCATCCAGTCCTCGACGGTGAAGTCGGCGTACATCAGGCTGTCGCACTCGCCGAACATACTCTTCAGCGCCCTCGGATCCTGCGCATTCAGTTCCGCAAAGCTGCAGGGGTAGCTATGCATGGGATTGTCCCAGACGATCAGCTCGACCGGGATGGAGATGGTGCCGCTGCCAGCCTCCCATGCACTGCGGATGTACTCCGTTTTAGCGGCGATCTCGGTAACATAGCAGCCGCTCGCCGCATGCCACTGGATGGCGCGGTTCGGCCAGTACTTGGTGTGATCATAGCCATCCGGGTTCGAACCCACCGGGAAAACGGGCTTTAAGAAGGAGCTCTTAAAGGTGAACACCACATTTTCGCTGCCGGAATTCGTGACCCAGTCGAGGTTATCGAGGTCGACCTTGATGTTGACGGTGAACTTTGCGTCGTACAGCAACCGCTGGCGCGCCTGCAAGTAGATGGCCATTTCCTCGGTCATGCGCAGGGACGCGGCATAGGTGACGGACACGTCGTTGCCGTCGCTGCGGTAGTCGTGCGTGGCGTTGTTGTTGAGCTTGCCGTTGTGGGTCTGCGCGATCTCGACCGTGGCGACGCTCGCTTTGGCATCGTCGATGCTGCCCACCGCGCTCACAGAAACGCACAGCAGGGACATCAGCATTGCCATTACCAGCACAAAGGAAAGGCATTTTGTTGTGGACAGTCGCTGTTTCATGGAAAATTCCCCCTATCTATTGGCTTACACAGCGTGCGTGGAGAAGCGGAAAATCCTGGAAATGTTCGCGTTCCCCCACTATCGATTCTCTTGTATTATACACCACGATGAGCAAATTGCAATAGGAAATTCAATTATTTTACAGCTTACTTTCTCCCGTCCCATCCATTTTCGAACACAAACCGCGTCGAATCCGCCTGCCGCAGACAAAAGCGAGCACTTGTCACACAACTCTTGCAAATGCGCGGATTTATGGTATACTACAGGCAACCGCTGCAAGGAGGTATCCCTATGAAAAGCCGGAAGAAAAAAGTTTTATGTGTGCTGCTGGTGCTGGCGCTGGTGCTGGGCGGGCTTTGCGTGTGGCAGCGCAACAACCTGCGCGCGCTGGGGCTGCGGCTGCGGCTAACGCAGGAGGAGCTGTCCGACCAGCTCAACGAGCAGCAGAACAAGACGGCGGAGATCACGCAGAACGCGGGCGTGAACGTGCGCCCGCTGACGGAGGAGGAGCGCGAGAAGCTGCGCGACAACGCGGTCACGCGCGACGAGCTGATCGACCGGCTGGTCGGCGAGGCCATCGCGCCGACGGAACCGCCCGCACCGACGGAGCCGACGGAGCCGGCGGAAACCACCACGCCCGACGAATCGACACCGACGCCCGACGCACCGCACACACCCGGCGTGGACGAGCAGGCTCTGCGCGCGCAGCTGGCGAAGTACATCGCGGAGATCTATGTGATGGAGGCGGAGTACACCGACTGGCTGGCCGACGCCAACCAGAGCGCCATTGACGACTTCAACGCCCTGCCCGCCGCCGAGCAGACCAGCGCCTCGAAATACCGCATCGGCATGCAGTATCTCTCGCTGGCGCTGGAGAAGGAGAAGGAGTGCGACGCGCGCATGAGCGAAGTGGAGGGCAACATCCGCAGCGTGCTCACGCAGCTGGGCGAAAGCACCGCACTCGTCGACGAGATCCAGCGCGTCTACGAGGAGGAGAAGGCGACGAAAAAGGCGTACTACCTCAGCCTGCACTGAGATACTTCAAAAAAGTGGCTGATGCCGCTTTTTTGAGAAGGCTTGCAGCCCGCAAACGCACTCGCGCTACGCGCGAGCACGTTTGCGGGCCGAGATGTATTTTTTTCGACGTACATGCCGACGGAAAAAATGATTGAACTTATTTCGCGTCTGCGGACGCGAAACTCTGCGAGGCTTCTCCGATGGTTTTCAGCTTCATTTCAGCTGCGCCGTATATATTTAATGTAAAGGAGGCGGTTTTATGCGCATTCTCATTGCCGAGGACGAGGAGGCCATCGCCCGCGCGCTCAAGGCGATGCTGGAGAAGAGCAAATACACCGTGGACGTGGTGTACAACGGCACCGACGCGCTGGACTACATCACCACCCTTTGCTACGACGCGCTGGTGCTGGACATCATGATGCCCGGCATGGACGGCATTGAGGTGCTGCGCGCCGCGCGGGGGCAGGGCATCACGACCCCGGCGCTGTTCCTCTCTGCAAAGGCAGAGGTGGCTGACCGCGTGGCCGGGCTGGATGCCGGAGCGGACGACTACCTGCCCAAGCCCTTTGCCGCAAGCGAGCTTCTGGCACGCGTGCGCGCGCTGGTGCGCCGCAGTGACAGTTACGCCGCGCCGGTGCTGCGCGTGGGCAGCACGATCCTCGATTGCAGCTGCTACGCGCTGCGCATGGGCGAGGACGAGCAGCGCCTGAACAACAAGGAATTTCAGCTTCTTGAGCTTTTCATGCGGCACCCGCGGCAGGTGTTCTCCTCGGAGCTGCTGATGGAGAAGGTGTGGGGGCTGGACAGCGACGCCGACATTGACGTGGTGTGGACGTACATCGGCTTTCTGCGCAAGAAGCTCAAAGCGCTGCGCGCCGACGTGGAGATCCGCACCATCCGCGGCGCGGGCTACGCGCTGGAGGAGAGCCGATGCTGAAAAAGCTGCGCTGGCGCTTCATCGGCGCGGCCATGGCGGCGATCTCTGCGGTGGTGCTGGGGCTTGTGTGCGTGGTGAACGTGTGGTACTACCAGAGCGTGGCGGCTGACCAGGACGAGGTGCTGCTGCTTCTGCTCGAGGCCGACACCCGTCTTCCCACGGGGCAGGGCGCGCCGCCCTTTGCGGCGATGGATCGCTTTTCGTCCGAGGTGCCGTACATGCTGCGTTATTTTTCCGTGTACTACGCCTCCGACGGTGCGGTGCAGCGGGTGAGCCGGAACTACATCGCCTCCATCTCGCGCAGCGACGCGCTGCACTACGCCTCCGACGTGCTCACCGCCGGAAAAACGCAGGGCTACTACAGCGACTATCGCTATCTCGTGGCGCAGGGCGCCTACGGCGGCACGGCGGTGCTGTTTCTCAACTCCGAGCGTGAGCTGCGCGCGGCACAGTCGCTGCTTTTGATCACGCTTTCCATCGCGCTGGGGTGTCTGGCGGTGGTGTTCGCACTGGTGGCAGTGCTCTCGAGGCGCGCCATTGCACCGTATCTTCGCAATCTGGAGACACAAAAGCAGTTTATTACCAACGCGAGCCACGAGCTCAAAACCCCTCTCACGGCCATCGCCGCCAGCGCGGACGTGCTGGCCATGGAGCTGCCCGAGGACGAGTGGGTGCGCAGCATCCGCACGCAGACGGCGCGGATGAACAAGCTTGTGACCAATCTCGTCACGCTCTCGCGCCTCAACGAGGAGGACCCCTTCCCTGCCCGCGCGCCGTTTTCGCTGAGCGAGGCGCTGTGGGAGACGGCGGAGCCGTTCGCCTCGCTTGCCCACGCAAAGGGGCGGGTGTACACGCAAAGCATCGCTGACGGCCTGACCATCACCGGCGACCGCGCCGCCATACAGCAGATGGTGTCGATCCTGCTCGACAACGCCGTGAAATACTCCCCCGAGGGCGGCAGCATCGCGCTCACGGCGCAGCGCAGCGGCCGGCATGTAGTGCTTTGCGTGCGCAGCACCTGCGACGGTGCGCAGGAGCTGGACTTAGAGCGTCTTTTCGAACGCTTCTACCGCGCCGACGCGTCGCACTCGAGCCGCGTGAGCGGCACGGGCATCGGCCTTTCCATCGCCCGCGCCACGGCGGAAGCGCACGGCGGCAGCATCCGCGCCGCACGCGAGGGCGACGCGCTGGTGTTTTCCGTGCGTTTGTAAACAATATGTGAAATGAGCGGTCTCCCCGGACGGGAGACCGCTTTTTTCAGGCTTGTTTCAGCTCCTGCCGCTATTCTCGGGTGGAAACCCTCAGTTAAGGAGAGATCCTATGATCCAGGTCTCACACCTGAGCAAGTCCTACGGTGCGCTGCTGGCCGTGGATGACCTGTCCTTTACCATCGGGGACGGGCACGTCTACGGCTTTCTCGACCCCAACGGTGCGGGAAAGTTCACCACCATGAACATCATCACCGGCTGCCTCTCCCCCCTCGGCGGGCAGCGTAAAGATCGACGGCTTTGATATTTTAGAGCAGAGCGCGGCGGCCAAACGCCTCATCGGCTATCTTCCCGAGCAGCCGCCGCTCTACCCCAACGAAATGCCGCAGGAATACCCCACCTTTGTCGGCGAGGAGATCTACGCGGTCGTACTGAACTGACGCTGCCCCTCTCTCCCGGCGCAAGCCGGGCTCCTTACAATCGTGCGCGCGGCGAAAAATACGTTTAGCAGCGCGCACCAGAGCCTGTCAAAAAAAAGTCAATTCGAAACAGTGACCGAAGTCACAGGTGTGGGA
>CAYPLM010000037.1:0-11938 GCA_964411575.1 uncultured Oscillibacter sp.
GCGCAAGTAATAGTAGTCTGCTGATAATTGGGATGGATTCCTTCCTTCATTGCTCATGTTCACCTCTTTCCGATCCAAATGTGCTTTTTCACAAAGCCATAGGGGATGATATCATAAATCCACTCGGATTGCAAGCATTATTTTTTCTTTTTTGCGACTTTTTTCAAAGGATTCGCTTACTCGCCCTGCGCGGCCACGGCGGCGGGCGCGTCGTCCTCCGTGCGCTCGGCTACGTCAGTCTCGCGGACGCGCTCGGTGAGCTCGGGGTGGCTGAGGTAGCGGCGGAGGCTGGCGTAAAACTGGGCGTACTCATGCCCGGTGCAGATGCGCTCGTCCATCACCACCTTCAGCGGCAGGAGCTTTTTGCGGTGCTCACCGTTGATGTAGTTGGGCACGGGTTTGCCCATCGCCACAAAAACGCCCGTGGTGCCGAACTCGTAGCAGTGGTGGTAGATGGCGTCGGTGTTGATGCTGGCGAGGTTGGTGATAAAGAGACTGGTGTGGAAGGGACTCAGGTCAATGATAAAGCGCGGCAGAAGGCCATAGCGGTCGAGCAGCTTGGCAAGGCCGATGACGAGCTTGGGCAGCAGCGGCAGAGAGAGCATGAAGTTGGCAAACTTGTCGGTGTTGTTGTTATGCTCCTTGACGAGGTTTTGCTGCACGAGCTGCTGGATGTGCTGCTCGATGGAGATTACGTCGTCCTCGTCGGTGATGAAGAGCTTGATGTTCGTCTCGTCGGGCGTGCCGTCGGCGCGCGTTTTGAGCATCATGAAGCTCACGCAGAAGTGGTTGCGCTGGTAGAGCTTGCTGTTCATGACGAAGCGGTTGATCTTGGGGTTTTCCTGGTACGCCTTGTAATATGCGGCGAGGATGACCGCCATGTAGCTCAGGCGGATGCCCTGATGACGCTTTTCGTGGATGTAGCGGCGCAGGATCTCCATGTCGGCGTACTCGGTGATGCAGTTTTGCGCATCGTAGCGGTGGGGCATGATATAGGGAATGGCATTGACGATGGCGCTTGCGTCCTTTACGCGCTTGCCGTCAGCTCTCATAAATAAGCACCTCTTCTTTTGGATTCCCACGTATTTTACACGATATTAACATAAGATGCAACCATTTTCTGTGCGCCATCTTTTAAAAGAGTATGAAAAAAACTTTAAGAGAGGGCTGCGGAGGACACAAAAACTTTACAGAAATTTCATCCAATGTGAACCGTTTCCTCCTATACTAAAGTATTACATTTACAGGCAGGAGATGTCATATGTCAGTATTACTCAAACAATTCAAACGCAGGGACTATGCCCTGCTGTGCGTGAGCCTGGTGTTCATCATCACGCAGGTGTGGCTGGAGCTGCGTCTGCCGGACTACATGAGCGAGATCACCATGCTCGTGCAGACCGACGGCAGCGCCATGGAAGACATTCTCAGCGCGGGCGGGCGGATGCTGCTGTGCGCGCTGGGGAGCCTCGTGTGCGCCGTGTGCACGGCGGGGCTTGCGTCGGTGCTCTCGTCGGGGTTTTCTTCTCAGCTGCGCAGCGCGCTTTTTGAGCGTGTGGAGCGCTTTTCCCTCGCCGAGATCAACCAGTTTTCTACTGCCAGCCTCATCACCCGCTCCACCAACGACGTTACGCAGGTGCAGATGCTCATCGTCATGGGGCTGCAGGTGGTGGTGCGCGCGCCGGTGATGGCGGCACTGGCCATCGGCAAGATCGCCGGCAAGAGCGGTTCGTGGACCACGGCCACGGCGGTGGCGGTGGTGATCCAGCTGACCAGCGTGATCATCTGCATTTCGCTGGCACAGCCGCGCTTTAAGAAATTGCAGCAGCTCACCGACGATGTTAACCGCGTGATGCGCGAGGAGCTCACGGGTCTGCGCGTGGTGCGCGCCTACAACGCGGAGGACTATCAGCAGGGCAAGTTCGAGCAGGTCAACGACGCGCTCACGCGCACGCAGCTGTTTGCCCACCGCGTGATGTGCTTCCTCTCGCCCGGCATCAGTCTCATCATGAGCGCGCTGGGACTTGCCATCTACCTCATCGGCGCGCAGCTGATGACCTTCGCCGGCATTCCTGAGCGTGTGGAGCTTTTTGCCGATATGGTGGTCTTTTCGCAGTATGCCATGCAGATACTCTCCTCGTTTATGATGCTGGTGATGATCTTTGTGATGCTGCCGCGCGCGAGCGTGGCGGCCAAGCGCATTGCCGAGGTGCTCAACACCAAACCTACCATCCAAAACGGCAGCGCCGTTTCGGGTGAGAAGGGGCTGCGCGGCGAGGTGGAGCTGCGCGACGTGAGCTTTCGCTACGGCGACGCGGACGGCGACGTGCTCGAGCATATCAGCTTCACCGCCCACTGCGGCGAGACCGTGGCCATCATCGGCGCGACGGGCTGCGGCAAAACGACGCTTGTCGATCTCATTCCCCGCTTTTACGATGCCACCGGCGGCGCGGTGCTCGTCGACGGGCGCGACGTGCGCGAGTACGACCTGCACGCGCTGCGCAGCAAGATCGGCTACGTCTCCCAGCGCGCCACCCTCTTTGGCGGCACGGTGCGCTCAAACGTGGCCTTCGGCGCGGGCGCAGACGAAAACGGCGTAGAGGCCGCAGTGCGCACGGCGCAGGCCGAACCCTTTGTCGCAGAGCTGGAAAGAACCTACGATGCGCATGTGGCGCAGGGCGGCGTGAACCTCTCCGGCGGGCAGAAGCAGCGCCTTTCCATCGCGCGCGCTTTGTGCCGCGAGAGCGAAATTCTGATTTTTGATGACTCGTTCTCCGCGCTGGACTACAAAACCGACCGCGTGCTGCGCGAGGCGCTTGAGCGCGACGTGCACGACACCACACGCATCATCGTTGCCCAGCGCATCGGCACCATCCGCAATGCCGACCGCATTCTCGTGCTTGACGACGGCAGAATCGTCGGCAATGGCACGCACGACGAGCTGATGCAGACCTGCCGGGTGTATCAGGAAATCGCCTACTCTCAGCTTTCCAAGGAGGAGCTTGCGTAATGGCTAAAAAGAACGAATATACCGTCGGCGAGAACAACGATCGCCGCCCTGCCCGCCCGCGCGGCCCCGGCCAGAGAGGCCCGGCAGAAAAGGCGCGCGACTTTAAGGGCACATGGCTCAAGCTGGCGCGCTACATTGGCTCAAACCTTGTCTATGTGGTGATCGCCGAGGTGAGCATCCTGGCGAGCACCATCTGCACCCTCGTCGGCCCGAAGAAGCTCTCCGAGATCACGGAACTCATCAAAGACGGCCTTCTCACCGGCATCGACCTGGACGCGGTGTGCGCCGTCGCCGTAACGCTGGGCATTCTGTACGCGCTGAGCTATGTGCTCAGCCTCACCGAGGGTGTGGTGCTCAACGAGGTGGTGCAGCGCGTTTCCAAGCGTCTGCGCACCGACATTTCCGCCAAGCTCGACCGCCTGCCCATGTCCTATTTCAGCACTGTCACCACGGGGGATATCCTCTCGCGCGTGACCAACGACGTGGACACCATCACCCAGTCACTCAACTCCAGCATTTCCACGCTCGTGATGGCCGTGACGATGCTCGTCGGCTCGCTTTTCATGATGTTCAAAACCGACCTCACCATGACGCTTGCGGCCATTCTCGCCTCGCTTCTGGGCTTTGTGGGGATGTCGCTGATCATGGGGCGCTCGCAGAAATACTTCCTGCGCCAGCAGCGTGCGCTCGGCGCGCTCAACGCCCACATTGAGGAAATTTACGCGGGGCACACTGTGGTGCAGGCGTACAATGCCGAAGCGCAGGCCACAGCCGAGTTTGAGCGTCTCAACGGCGAGCTGCGAAACAGTGCCCTGCGCGCGCAGTTCCTCTCGGGGCTGATGCCGCCGCTGATGAACTTCATCGGGAACCTCGGTTATGTCGCCGTGTGCGTCACCGGCGCGGTGCTCACGATGAGCGGACGCATCGGCTTTGGCACGATCATCGCGTTCATGTTTTATGTGCGCTACTTCACCCAGCCGCTCAACCAGATCGCCCAGGCGATGCAGTCGATGCAGTCCGGCGCGGCGGCGGGCGAGCGCGTGTTTGAATTCCTCGAGGCCAAAGAGATGAGCGACGAGAGCGGCAAGGCCGCGCACGGCGTGCGCAGCAGCGGCGCGGTGGAGTTTGACCATGTGCGCTTCGGCTATGACGAGGGAAAGCCCATCATCCACGACTTCTCCGCCGCAGCAAAGCCCGGACAGAAAATCGCCATCGTCGGCCCCACCGGCGCGGGCAAGACGACGCTCGTCAACCTCCTTATGCGCTTTTACGAGCTGTGGGGCGGCGAGATCCGCATCGACGGCACGAGCATCGCCGACATGCGGCGCGAGGATGTGCACGCGCAGTTCTGCATGGTGCTTCAGGACACCTGGCTGTTTGAAGGCACGGTGCGCGAAAATCTGGTGTACTGCAAGCAGGGCGTGACGGATGAGCAGCTTGAGCGCGCGTGCCGCGCTGTGGGTATTGCCCGCTTTATCCACACGCTGCCGCAGGGCTATGACACGGTGCTCGGCGACAAGGTGAGCCTCTCCGCCGGACAGAAGCAGCAGCTGACCATCGCCCGCGCGATGATCCAGGACGCGCCGATGCTTATCCTCGACGAGGCCACCAGCTCCGTCGACACGCGCACTGAGCTGCAGATCCAGCGCGCGATGGACGAGCTGATGAAAAAACGCACCTCCTTTGTCATCGCCCACCGCCTTTCCACCATCAAAAACGCCGACCTCATCCTCGTCCTGCGCGACGGCGACGTGGTGGAGTCCGGCACGCACGAGCAGCTTCTCGCGCAAAACGGCTTCTACGCTGAGCTGTATAACAGCCAGTTCGAGCAGAGCGCCTGAGAAGTCAAAAAAACCGGCGCAAGCCGGTTTTTTTGACTTCTCACGGTGTATCTTGCTTTTTTCGCCGCTGCGTGGTAAGATAGCGGCAGAAGGGAAGGGATCCATATGTCAACTGCTCTGTCCGGTCAGGGCGTGCGCGACCTGACGAAGGGCGACCCCAGGCGCCTGATCGTCAGTTTCGCTCTGCCGGTTTTTCTCAGCCAGCTGTTCCAGCAGCTCTACAACACCGCCGACACGCTCATCGTCGGCCGCTTTCTTGGCACCGAGGCGCTGGCGGCGGTCAGCTCGTCGGGGCCGCTGGTTTTCCTGATGGTCAGCTTTTTCAACGGCCTTGCTATGGGCGCGGGCGTGGTGGTCTCGCGCTATCTCGGCGCGCACGAGCACGACCGGGTCAGCCGCGCCATGCACACTACGCTTGCTTTTGGCCTGTTGGCGGGCGTGGTGCTCACCGTGGCAGGTGTGGCGCTCACGCCCACGCTTCTTGTGCTGATCAACACCGACCCGGAGGTGCTGCCCCAGGCCATCGAGTATTTCCGCTACTACTTCTCCGGCGCGCTGTCGCTGGTGATGTACAACGTGTGCTGCGGCATGATGAACGCGCTGGGTGACAGCAAAAGCCCGCTGCACTACCTGATCTTCTCCTCCGTGACCAACGTGGTGCTCGACCTTTTGTTTGTGGGCGGGTTCCACTGGGGTGTGTGGTCAGCAGCGGTGGCCACGGTGATCGCGCAGACGGCCAGCGTACTGCTCTGCCTCGTCAAGCTCACGCGCAGCACGCAGGCGTTTCCGGTCTCGCTGCGGCGCATCCGCTTCCATGGGGACATTTTACGCGAGATTTTGAAAAACGGCGTGCCTACGGGCGTGCAGAACTCCGTCATCGCGCTGGCCAACGTAATCGTGCAGTCGCAGATCAACAGCTTCGGCAAGCTTGCCACGGCGGGCTACGGCTCGTACAACAAGATCGAGGGCTTCGCCTTTTTGCCCATCATGAGCTTCAACTCCGCTATCACCACCTTCATCGGGCAGAATCTGGGGGCAAGAGAGTACGAGCGCGCAAAACGCGGCGCGCGCTTCGGCATCCTCTCGGCGATGGTGCTGGCCGAGCTGATCGGCGTGGTGGTCTACCTCTTTGCGCCTACGCTCATCGCCATGTTCGACGACGACCCGGCGGTGATCGCCTACGGCGTGCAGCAGGCGCGCACGATCTCGCTTTTCTACTGCCTTCTGGCCTTTTCGCACGCCATCGCCTCGGTGTGCCGCGGGGCAGGCAAGGCGTTCGTGCCGATGCTGGTGATGCTGACGGTGTGGTGTGCGCTGCGTATCAGCTACATCCTTCTGGTGATGCACCTCTACGGCGACATCAGCTATGTCTACTGGGCCTATCCGCTCACCTGGCTGATCAGCTCCGTGATCTACGCGGCGTACTACTTCAAGTCCGACTGGGTGCACAGCTTCGACCGCTGAGCGGCAGAGGGCGCACCGCTGCGGCGTATCTCATCGCGCGGACGTATCGCCAGCTCGCGCAGAAAAATGAGATTTCCTGAAAAATCCGGTTGAAACCGGGTGCGCTGCCGCGCTATAATCCTCTTGAATACATCCCGCGCGCTCGCGCGGACAGCGGAAGGGGAGAAGCGTCTATGAACGGCATCGTTATCGTTGACCTGCACGGCATGAACACCGCACAGGCGCGTGTGTGCATCGACGCGCAGCTGCGCCGGGCGGGGCGCGCGGTGTACCGTCTGCGCCTTATCCACGGCTACCACGGCGGTACGGCGCTGCAAAAAATGGTCAGGACGGAATACGCCCACCACCCTAAGGTGCTGCGCATTGAGCTGGGGCACGACCCCGGTGCGACCGACCTCGTGCTGCGCGAGCTGTAGGCAGCTGCAGGCGTGTGAGCGCAAAACGCGAATTTCACAGGGCGTGCTGCAAAATGCAGTGCGCCCTTTTCGTATTTCCGGTATGTTGTCCCGTGCGTTTGCATACGCTGGAACAAAACGCTTCGGGAGGGTATGCTATGCTTTGGAAACGGAAGGATGGGCGCGTGCGGAGAATCCTGCTGCTGCGGCGCAGACCGCTGTCGCTTCTGGCGCTGGCGCTGGCGAGCGCGGCGATCTTTGCGGCGGTGAACTACCCTGCGGCGGTGAGCGCCTCGGCCTCGGCGCGGCAGCTGCCCATTTACTGCGTGCAGCGCGACCAGAAGGTGTGCTCCATCTCCTTTGACGCGGCGTGGGGCGCGGACAACACACAGAGGATTCTTGACGTGCTCGCGGACTACGGCGTGACGTGTACCTTCTTCGTGGTGGGTAACTGGGCGGATCAGTACCCCGAGCAGGCCAAAGCCATCGTCGCCTCCGGCAACGAGCTGATGAACCACTCCAACGCCCATGACCACTTCAACGCGCTCACCGCCGAGCAGATTGCCGCCGATGTGACCGCCTGCAACGACAAGATTGAGGCGCTCACCGGCGTGCGTCCCACGCTTATCCGCTGCCCCTTCGGCGAGTATGATGACCATGTCATCTCCGCCATCCACACGCTTGGTATGGAGGCGATCCAGTGGGACGTGGACAGTCTCGACTGGAAGGGCATCTCCGCCGCTGAGATCACAAAGCGCGTGACAGGGAAGGTCTCGCCGGGGTCGATCGTGCTGTTCCACAACGCCGGGGAGCATACGCCCGAGGCACTGCCGGACATTCTCGACTACCTCCTCGCCGAGGGCTACGAGCTTGTGCCTGTCAGCAAGCTGCTGCTCACCGGCGAATGCTACCTCGACCACGCCGGCCGCCAGTGCGTGCAGGAGAAATGAACAGAAAGCAAAAAGTGTGCCGAAGCGAGGGCTTTGGCACACTTTTTTGTGGATAACATATTCCTCTTGGTTATATGTATATGAAAAGTAGAAATTTGCATAAAGCGGACAAATCTGGTAGGATAAAGATACAAAGCAGACCGCGCCGGCATTTTATAGCAGCCTGCACAGGGAAAACAGAAGCGCGCTGTTTTCCCAAAATCAGGATCACACAGGAGGAAAACCATGGATAAGATCGAACAGCGAATTCTTGAGATCATCGAACAGAACGCAGACAAGATCATCGCCTTCGGCGACGACATCTGGCACCATGCGGAGCTCGGCTTTATGGAGCACCGCACCAGCCGGAAGTTTGCCGAAGCACTGGAAAGCGCCGGCCTGTCCTGCGAGACGGGACTGGCGCTGACGGGCGTGCGCTCCTACCTAAAGCCGCAGGAAGAGGGCGAGCTGCGTATTGCGCTGATGGGCGAACTGGACGCGCTGCCCATTGCCGACCATGTTGACGCCAACCCTGAGACCGGTGCGGCGCACTGCTGCGGCCACAACTCTCAGCTCACCGGCGTGATGGGCGCGGTGCTCGCGCTCACCGACCCGGAGGTCAAGGCGGCGCTCGGCGGCAATGTGGTGTTTATGGGCGTGCCCTGCGAGGAAGCCTCCACCGCGCCGGAGATCAAGCAGAAACTGCTCTCCGAAGGGAAGATATCCTCGCTCGGCGGCAAATGTGAGTTCATCCGCCACGGAATTATGGATGACATTTCCATCACCGTCGGCAGCCATAACAACGTCGATACAGATAAGTATCTGATTTCCAATTGCCCCAGCATGGGCGCGATGTATAAGTATACCACCTATAAGGGAATTTCACAGCATCCTGCGCTGTCTCATAAGGCAGTTGATGCCCTGTCCGCTGCACGTCTTGCCATGAACGCTGTGGATATGCAGCGCGAGGCATTCAACATGTGGGAATACTGGAACACGCACCTTGTGCACGGCTTCATCGCCAAGGGCGGCGACGCGATGAACATCGTGTCGGACAACGTGGAGGTCAAGTATAATCTGCGCGCCAAGCGCACGGATGATCTTCTGGACATGTCCTACCGCGTGGATCGCAGTCTGCGCGCGGGCGCCATTGCCGTGGGCGCGGGGATGGAGAGCCGCACCGAGCCGGGCTACCTGCCCATTGTTCCGGTGAAGGATGCCAGCGTGGCGCTGGAGGTGTTCGACCTGATCGACCCCGCGCACAAGTACCCCATCCGCTGCACCGACATCAGCGAGGCGAGCGGCACCACGGACTACGGCGACCTGTCCAACATCATGCCCGTGTTTCAGGGTATGACGCTCGGCCATGGAGGTCAGCCGCACAACAAGAGCTATTGCGTGGTCGACCCCTATGAGTACTACGTTGTGCCCGCCAAGTGGTATGCGTTGATGGCGTACCGTCTGCTCAAGGACGGCGCGGCCTGCGCAAAGAAGATCGTGGCCGAGAACCCGCCCACCATGACCGCGCAGGAGTATGTGCGCATGATGGACGCGATGAAGAAGACCGAAGTCATCGAAATGGAGCTTGCACCGAAAGCACGCAGCTAAGAAAGAGGCTTTTGTCCGGTACGCCGCTGCTGGGCAGCAGAAACAGCACGTTGACGAAGCCAGTCCAGCAGCGGTGCCGCAAGCAAAGCATCTTGCTTTCTATAAGTTGCGTAGTAATAAAGGTAAGCATCTGGAAGATCGATTTCGAGCAGGCGATAATCCGGAACCTCAAGATAGGATGAGACGGTATCTGTCGTAAAGCAGAAAGAGCGTGTCTGCTGGATTTGATAAAGCTGGAAGCGCTGGTTGTATTGCCTCATCTGAGAAAGGGTTTCCTCGTCAGGAACAGTGATACCGTGTTGCCGCAGGAGCTCTTTGATACGGCGCATAGCTGACGGATTCATTGTTGCGAAAAACAAAGGCGCATTTCGAAGTTCGTCTATGCTGATCTTTCCGTTTGAACCGATGTGGTAATTGCTTGGAACACGAACCAGAAGCCGGTCTTTAAAAATCTGATGGCATACAACATTGGATGCCCGGACAGGTTCAATCGTTAAAAGCAGTGCTGCCTGACGGCTTATCAGGATATCCGCAGAGATATCAGCTTCCGGGTGGTTGCTGCATATGATGCGATTTGGATATCGCATTTCATACTCCGGAAGCATAAAATCCGAGAAAAGCATAACTGTGTTGTATACGGTTACCTTTTCTGCATTCTGCTTATACTTCTGCAAATCGCTGTGCAGTGCATCTAAATTGGCAAGTATCGCAGAAAAGTGGCGGTATGCGTTTTCTCCCATTTCGTTGAGAGTAAGCGCCTTCTTCCTGCGGTCGAACAGCGCAACGCCCAGCTCTTCCTCTAACTTCTGCAGGGATTTGCTCAGCGCGGGCTGGGTGATGAACATGGCATTTGCTGCGCGGGAAATGCTGCCCTGCTCCACAATGGCGCAGAAATAGCGTATCTGCCGAACGTCCATAGTCGCCTCCCCTATAACCGTTGCTTATCGTACAGCTTCAGAATAACAGAATCTTCTGAAATAGTCAAGAAAAGAGAAAGGAATCATATGGATACTCAACTGATCATCTGTCTGGTCGTGTTTGTGGCCGTGCTTGTGGGATTTTTCTCTAACAAATGGCCCATTGCGCTGACCGCTATGATGGGCTCCATGCTCATGGTGCTCACCGGAAATCTTACACCTGCCGAGGCCGTTGCGCCGCTGTCGAGCAGCACGGCGGTGCAGCTGGCGAGCCTTTTTATCCTCTCCGGCGCATTTTCAAAAACAAGCCTGATCAATACGATCGCGGGTAAGGTTGCCCTGGTTGCAAAGGGCTCGCTGCGCAGAGTTGTGGCTGGTTACGTTATCGTCGCGTTCATCCTCAACGAGTTTGTCGGCAGCGCTGTGGCTACCTTTACTGTTCTGGTTCCGCTGATGACTGCCTGCTGCAAGGAGATGAACATCAGCCCCTCCAAGCTTGCCTTCCCCGTGGGCATCGTGTGCATCTGCTGCGGTGCAAGCACGCCTGCCGGTTCTGTTACCATGATGTCAATTCTTAATGGCTTCCTTGAGACCTACGGCATGACGGAATATGTCGATTTTCCCATTATGTCCTGGTGTTATGCGCGTATCCCCGCCGTGATCGTGATGCTCATTTTCGCGGCGCTCTTCTGCGCAAGGAGCTGCCCGGAGCGTGTGTCACCTGAGAGCCTGAAGCTTGCCGCCAATGCAAACGCCGGCATTGCGCCCAAGAAACTCACATCCCTGCAGGAAAAGGTCAGCATTGCGGCGTTTGCCGTGGTGATCCTTGGCCTGATGTTTCTCAGCCTGATCAACAAGGTCATCACCATCGCGGGCTGGCAGCTGTGCCTGTACGGCGCGGTGGTCGTGGTCGCCTTTGGCGCGCTGCGCGGCAAAGAGCTGTGGTGCAACATGGGGCTGACCATGGTGTTTCTGTACGTTGGTACATCCGGAATCGGCACGGCCATGTCCAACAGCGGCGCGGCGCAGCTGGTGGGCGACCTGTTGGCGGGCCTGTTCGGCGGCCACCCCAATAGCTATGTTGTCGGCTTCGTATTTTTCATCATTCCGTTCCTGCTGACGCAGGTCATGTCCAATGGTGCAGTTAACCTCACGTTCACTCCGGTCACGATCATGTGCATGAATTCGCTGGGCGCGAACCCGCTGGGGCCCTGCTTCCTGGTGATCATTGCGGCGCTGTCCTCGTTTATGACGCCGATGGCCACTGCCTGCGTGCCGGTGATGATGGACTTTGGCGGCTACTCGCAGAAGGATCTTGTGAAGATCTCGCTCATTCCCTGCGCGATCGTGTGCGTGGTCAGCGTGGCGTGGATCATGACGCTCTTCCCGCTGTATTGATTTGAAGTCTCTCCTCCTTTTTTACAAAGCTCGCCCCCGTTCGGTTCAAAAAACCGGACGGGGGCGAGAGCTTTGGCTTTTTACGGGATGGATCAGAGATTGTAGTAGCGTTCAAACTCCGCCGGGTGGGGAATGGCGGCCATGGCGGCGCATTCTCTGCGCTTTGTAGCAATGAAGTTTTTCAGCAGCGTCTCGGGGAACACGCCGCCTTCGGTGAGATAGTCGTGGTCGGCCTCAAGTGCGTCAAGCGCGGCGTCGAGCGTGGTGGGCAGGTGATGCAGCTTTGCCTTCTCCTCGTCGGAGAGGGTGTAGAGGTTGACGTCATAGGGGCCCCAGCCGTTCTCGTGCGGGTCGATCTGGTTTTTGATGCCGTCGAGAC
>CAYPLM010000038.1:0-11866 GCA_964411575.1 uncultured Oscillibacter sp.
TGCGCCGCAGCGGCCGCGCTTGCGCGTGAGCTTGCGGCGGAGGGGTCGGCAAAGGAGGCAGTGCGTTTTGCCGGCGGGCTGCTGGTTCTTTTGAGCCTTCTGCGTCCGTTTGCTGCGGCGCAGCTGCCCGCGCTCATGCTTCCGCACGAGAGCGTGCAGGCGCAGGAGGAGGCGTACCGCAGTGCCTATCATGCCGCGCTTTCGCAGGACATAGCCGCGCGCACGGCAGCATATATTGAGGACAAGGCGCGCGGCATGGGACTTGCGGTGCGCGCGGAGGTACTGCTCACGCAGGACGATCCGCCGCTGCCGCTGCGTGTGACGCTGCACGGAGCGTACAGCGCAGCACTAACCAACGCGCTGACACAGGAACTTGGACTTGAACAGGGGAGCGTGATATGGGAGGAAAACGACTGAGCGCGGCGCCGCATCTTCGTGAGGCGCTGCAAAAATATCGCCCCGCTCTGCTTTTTGCGGTGCTGGGCATGGTGCTGCTGCTCTGGCCGAGCGGTGGGGAGAGCACGCAGCAGCCAGATGATCCCGCTGGGGAGGAGAGCTTCGACCTTGCGCAGGTGCAGCGGGAGATGGAGCAGATCCTCTCAGACATCGACGGCGTGGGACGGCTGCGCCTGATGCTCACCGTCTCCTCCGGCACACAGCGCGAGCTGGCCGAGGACAGCTCGATCCGCCGCAGCGCTGCGTCAGAGTATGAGCAGAAGCGCGAAACGCTCACGCTCTCCCAGGGCAGCGGCACGCAGCAGGTGGTGGTCACACGCAGCGTCTACCCCGCCTATGTGGGCGCGCTTGTGGTGTGCGAGGGAGGCGGCAGCGCGTCGGTGCGTCTGGCCGTCACGCAGGCGGTGTCCACGCTCACGGGGCTTTCAAGTGAGCGGATCGCCGTCGTCAGGGGAGAACCGTCATCATGATGAGGAGGAAAGAAACAATGAAAAAGCTTTGGAAGCGCAACGCCGTGGCTGCGGCGGTGCTGGTGCTGGTGTGCTGCGCGATCTATCTCAACGGGCGATACGCGCAGGACATGGAAACGAAGGAGAAAACGCTGGGACAGTCGATGCTGGTGAATGCGCAGCCGTCGTCCGACGATGTGCCGCTCGACGATGTGCAGAGCACGGGCAGCGACTACTTCGCCGCCGCGCGGCTCACACGCCAGCAGGCGCGCGACAGCGCCCTCAGCCTCCTGCAGGAGGCGCAGAAGGTGGAGGGCGCGGATGAGACCACCGCCGCTGAGACTGCGGCGAGCATCCAGACACTTGCCGCCTGCACACTTGCCGAGGCCCAGATCGAAAACATGGTCACGGCCAAGGGCTATGCCGACTGTGTGGTATTTCTGGGCGAGGAGAGCGTGAGCGTGGTGGTCGCCGCCAGTGGCGACGGGCTTCAAACGGAGGATATCGCCAAGATCACCGACATCGTAAAGGCGGAAACCGGCCTGAGCGCCGAAAATATCCGCATTCTCGAAGCGAATTGAGCTCTGTGCGGAAAATTCGTGGTTGTATTTTGTAAAGAAAGATGGTAGAATACAACAGTACGAACTTTCATAGGGCCCCCTACAGGAAAACTTCGGTGGCCCGCGCACGAATAAGGAGAGAAACAACTATGGCGGAAAACAAAGACTATCTCACGCACGACGAGCCCGGCGGCAGCATCCACATCGCCGAGGATGTGCTGCTGGCCATCGCAGCCGAGGCTGTGTCCGAGGTCGACGGCATCGTCACCACCAAAAGCGCCAATATGACCGAGCAGCTCACCGACCAGATCATGGGCAAAAAGCTGCGCGGCATCCGCGTGACTGAGACGGACGAGGGTCTTGTCATCGAGCTGAACGTAATGATGCGCTACGGCTTCTCCATCCCCGAGGTCGCGGCAAAGCTGCAGGAGTCTGTGGGTTCTGCGGCGGCCGCCATGACGGGCTTCACCGTGAAGGCGGTGAATGTGAACGTCTGCGGCATCTATTTTGAATGAGAGAGAGACAGAACGATGGTTCGCAACACTGCAAGAGAGATCGCCGTGCATCTGGCGTATGAGCTCAATTTCACCGACCGTACCCCCGCGCAGCTGCTTGACGAACGCCTGAGCAGCGAGGAATTTGCCGCCCTTTCCGGAGAGGACGCGCTGTACGCTGACGTGCCCAATGCCAAACAGGCAGAGTATATCCGTTCGCTGGTGCTGGGCGTGGCTGAGCACGCGCCCGAGCTTGACGGCTACATCAGCAAATACGCCCGCGGCTGGAGCTTCGAGCGCATTCCCCTTGTCGCGTCGGCTGTGATGCGCGTGGCGATGTATGAGGCCCTTTACCGCAAGGATATCCCCACCGGCGTTGCCGTCAACGAGGCCGTCGAGATCGCAAAGCACTACGAAACGCCTGAGACCGTGAAGTTCATCAACGGCATCCTTGGTAGCTTCGTGCGCGGCGAGCTTGGCGCGGAATAAGCAAAGAAAGAGCACCGTTTCGAAAAAGCGGCGCTCTTTTCTGCGCATTGTAAAGGTATTTTGCTTCACATGAAAAACACCATGGAACAGCCCATTTTTTCCGTCAGCGAGGTCAACGAGTTTATCCGGGCGCTGCTCGACGGCGTACCGCAGCTGCAAACGCTTTCGGTACGCGGCGAGATCTCAAACTACAAGCTCTACCCCTCGGGGCATCACTATTTCACGCTCAAGGATGAGAGCAGCGCCATCCGCTGCGTGATGTTCCGCGGCGCGGCAGGGCATCTGCGTTTTCGTCCGGAGAATGGGATGAAGGTGATCGCCTTTGGCCGGGTGAGTGTATTCCCGCGCGACGGGGCATACCAACTCTATGTCTCCGAGCTTGCCCCGGTCGGCGTGGGTGACCTGCATGTCGCCTTCGAGCAGCTCAAAGCAACGCTCTATGCCGAAGGGCTTTTCGATCCGGTGCATAAAAAGCCGCTGCCGCGCTATCCGCGCACGGTCGGTATCATCACTTCCTCCGCCGGTGCGGCGGTACATGACATGATCCGCATTCTCCGCGCCCGTTATCCGCTTGCACAGGTAAAGCTTCTTGCCGTGCGCGTGCAGGGGACGGAGGCACCGGCGGAGATCGTCGGCGCAATCCGCTATGCCAACAGGTACCGCGTGGCTGACGTGCTCATCGCCGGGCGCGGCGGCGGCTCGATTGAGGATCTGTGGGCGTTTAACGACGAGCGCGTGGCGCGCGCGATCTATGCGTCCGATATCCCGGTCATTTCCGCCGTCGGGCATGAGCCCGATGTCACCATTGCCGACTTTGTCGCCGACGCGCGGGCGTCTACGCCGTCCAATGCCGCCGAGCTTGCCGTGCCTGAGCAGAGCGAGCTGCGCGTGCGGCTCGAGGCGGCGCAGCGGCGCATGGAAAAGCTTGAGCTTGCGCGCCTCGCCGCCGCGCGCGAGCGGCTGCGGGGCAGCGCCGACAAGCGAGTGCTGCGTGACCCGGCGACGCTGCTGGCCGAGCGGCGCATGCTGCTTGATTACACGCAGAGGCGGCTGAGCCGCGCGGCGGAACGCCGTTTTGCTGCGGCGCGGCAGCGCTTTGGAGCGCTTGCTGCCGCGCTGGATGCGATGAGCCCGCTCAAGGTGCTCTCGCGCGGCTACGCGGTGGCGCTCACGCTGAACGGTACGGTGCTGCGGCGCGCGCAGCAGGCCGCCTGCGGCGACTCTATCACAGTAAGGCTGTCGCAGGGGGCGCTTTCCTGCACAGTAGACGATATCACGGAGGAAAACGATCATGGCAAAGAAAAGCTTTGAAGACAACATAATGCGGCTTGAGCAGATCGTCGCTGCGCTGGAAGGCGGCGAGGTGAAGCTCGACGAGTCACTCAAGCTGTTTGAGGAAGGCACGGCGCTTGTGACCGCATGCAGCCGGCTTCTTGACAGCGCCGAGCAGAAGGTCGTGCAGCTGAGCAAGGGACCGGACGGCGCGCCGGTGGAAACGCCGTTCGCCTCGGAGGAGTAACAATGGAAGATAACATGAAGCTTCGCATGCAGGAATACCGCTCCATGGTGGAGTCATTTTTGAACGAATGCCCCGCGCTATTCGACGTGCCTTACCGCCGTCTGCTTGAGGCCATGCGCTACAGCGTGACGGCGGGCGGCAAGCGGCTGCGTCCCATTTTGGCGCTGGAATTTTGCCGCGTGTGCGGCGGCGATGTGCAGGCGGCTCTGCCCGCCGCCTGCGGCCTTGAGCTGCTGCACACCTATTCGCTCATCCACGACGATCTTCCGTGCATGGACGATGACGCGCTGCGCCGCGGAAAGCCGTCCAACCACATCGTCTTTGGCGAGTGCACGGCGACGCTCGCAGGTGACGCGCTGCAGGCGCTGGCCTTTGAGACGGTGCTCTCCGCGCCGCTGCCGCCGGAGCGTGTGCTGCGCTGCGCGCAGCTTCTGTCGCATGCCGCCGGAGCCGAGGGCATCTGCGGCGGACAGCAGCTCGACCTTGAATGGGAGGAGCGCGCGCTTGGTCGGGATGAGCTTTTGCAGATCCACCGGCGTAAGACCAGCGCCCTCATCCACGCTGCGTGCCTGATGGGCGTGGCTGCCGCAGGCGGGGGAGAGATGCAGCAGCGTGCCGCCGCCGCGTATGCCGCCGCGCTTGGCCTTGCCTTCCAGATCCGCGACGATATGCTCGATGTGATCGGCGATGAACAGGAGTTCGGCAAGCCCATCGGTTCGGACAAACAGGAGAAAAAGACCACCTTTGTCGATCTTCTGGGGCTGGACGGCTGCGCACAGGAGATCGAGCGGTTGACCGGAGAGGCGGTGGCTGCGCTCGAGCCGCTGGAGGATACGCAGCTTTTGTGCAGCCTTGCCCGCGCGTTGATGACGCGCCGCTCCTGAGAGAAGCAATCAAGTATGCAGTGAATATGCATTTTTACGCTTGCATATTCACTGCATAACGCGTATAATAGAGGTGTGTGCGGCAGTCGCCGTGCCGCTTGAATCTTAACAACACAACAGGAGAAATTCTTGTGATATTGGAAACCATTTCTTCTCCGGCGGATGTCAGGTCGCTTTCCCCGGCACAGACCGACGAGCTGTGCGCGGAGCTGCGCCGCTTTCTGCTCGAACATGTGTCCCGCACGGGCGGGCATCTGGCGTCCAACCTCGGCTCGGTCGAGCTGACGGTGGCCATCCACCGTGTGTTCGACACGGCGCGCGACCGTCTGGTGTTCGACGTGGGACACCAGTGCTATGTGCATAAGCTTCTCACTGGACGCCGCGCAGAGTTCGACACCCTGCGCCAGTACGGTGGCCTGTCCGGCTTCCCCAAGCCGAACGAGAGCGTGCACGATGCGTTCATTGCCGGGCATGCGTCCAACTCCGTGTCCGTCGCGCTGGGCATGGCACGCGCCCGCACGCTTACAGGGCAGGACTACAGCGTGCTTGCGCTTATGGGAGACGGTGCGCTCACCGGCGGCCTTGCCTACGAGGGGCTCAACGACGCGGGCGACTCCGGTGAGGATCTGATCGTTATTCTCAACGACAACGGCATGAGCATTGACCAGAATGTCGGCGCCATGTCAAACCATCTGCTGCACCTGCGCACCAAGCGGGAGTACTACTCCTTCAAGAAGGCATATCACCGGCTGCTTTGCGGCAGCGAGGGCGGACGAAAGCTTTACCGCTTCAACCACCGGCTGAAAACGCGCGTAAAAAAGGCGCTGCTGCCCAACAGCACGATGTTTGAGGACATGGGCTTTGCCTATCTTGGCCCCGTGGACGGGCACGATGTGGAGCGGCTGTGTGAAACGCTCTCCTGGGCACGCGAGCTGGGCGGTCCAGTGCTTGTGCATGTGCGCACGCAGAAGGGGCGCGGCTACGAGCCCGCCGAGCGCGAGCCGAACCGGTATCACGGCGTGAGCGCGTTTGACCCGGCGCACGGCGTGAGCATGGAGAAAAAGCAGGACTTTTCCGCTGTTTTCGGTGAGACGTTGTGCACACTTGCCGAGCAGGAGCCGCGCCTGTGCGCCATCACCGCCGCCATGGCTGACGGGACAGGGCTCGAAGCCTTCGCGGCAAGCTATCCCACTCGCTTTTTTGATGCCGCTATTGCTGAAGGGCACGCTGCCGCGATGGCAGCCGGGATGGCAAAGCAGGGACTGATCCCCGTGTTTGCGGTGTACTCCACTTTTTTGCAGCGCGCCTACGACCAGCTGGTGCACGACGTGGCGCTCAGCGGTCTGCACGTCGTTTTCGCCGTCGACCGCGCGGGGCTTGTGGGTGCCGACGGCGAGACACATCAGGGCGTGTTCGATGCGGTGTTTCTCTCCGGCATCCCCGGCATGACGGTGCTCTGTCCGGCCAGCTTTGCCGAGCTGCGCGCCATGCTGCGCCGCGCCGTGTGCGAGCTGGATGGCCCTGTTGCCGTGCGCTACCCGCGCGGGGGAGAGAGCTGCTATCACGACGAGCGCAGCGAGGAGGACTTTGCTGAGCTGCGCGAGGGCGATGACGTGACCCTGTGCGCCTACGGCACGATGGTCGGCGAGGTGCTCGAGGCTGCGCAGAAGCTTGCACAGCTGGGCATTTCCGCGCGCGTGCTGCGTCTGGGACGTATTGCGCCGCTTGAGCGCGGGGAGGTATGCCGCGCTTTTGCCGGAACGAAGCGGCTGATCGTGGCCGAGGAATGCTGTTCCGTGGGCTGCGTAGGGCAGCGCATCGCTGCGATTTTGGCCGAGGGCGGCTGTACGCCGCGCATTGCATTGAAAAATCTGGGCAGGACATTTGTCCCTCAGGGAACGGCTGCGCAGCTGCGCAGCGCCATGGGCATAGATGCGCAGGCGATCACCGCCTGTGCAAAGGAGATGTGTGATGAGCAAGAAAACGAGACTTGACGTTCTGCTCGTGGAGCGTGGGCTGCTCGAAAGCCGCGCCAGAGCGCAGGCGGTGATCATGAGCGGCGTGGTGTTTGTGTCCGGCCAGCGCGTGGACAAGCCCGGCACCGCCGTGCCGGATGACGCGCCCATCGAGCTGCACGGCAGCACGCTGCGCTATGTCAGCCGCGGGGGGCTGAAGCTTGAAAAGGCGATGGCCTGTTTTCCCATTTCCCTTGCCGGCTGCACCTGCGGCGATATCGGCGCGTCAACGGGCGGCTTCACCGACTGCATGCTGCAAAACGGCGCGAAAAAGGTCTACGCCGTCGATGTGGGCTACAATCAGCTTGCCTGGAAGCTGCGCACGGATGAGCGCGTGGTGTGCATGGAGCGCACCAACGCCCGCTACCTCAGCCATGAACAGATCCCTGACACGCTGGATTTTGCGTCAGTCGACGTCTCGTTTATTTCGCTCGGGCTAATTCTGCCCGCGCTGCGCACGCTTCTTGCGCCTGACGGGCATGTGGTGTGCCTCGTCAAGCCGCAGTTTGAGGCCGGGCGCGAGAAAGTGGGCAAAAAGGGCGTCGTGCGCGACCCGGCTGTGCACCGCGAGGTGCTGGAAGGCTTTCTCCGGCATGCAAAGGAAAATAACTTTACAGTGCTTGACATGACGTATTCTCCCGTCCGTGGGCCAGAGGGGAACATCGAATATCTCGGCTTTCTCGGCTGCGGGGAGCAGGACGCGCCGCCCGTGGATCTGGACGCGCTTGTACGCGCGTCGCACGAGGAGCTTGACAGCGGAAAGGGGGAGGGCTCATGCTGAAAAAAGTCATCCTCTGCCCCAATCCCTATCGCGATCATGAGCTCGAGGTCGCAAAGCAGGCCAAGGCCATCCTCGACGAGGCAGGATGCCCGAATGTGGTGTGCATCCCGTTTCGCAGCGACGATCCGCCCGAAGGGTACGGGCTTGAGATCCGTCCGCTGCAGCAGGAGCTGCGCGGAGCCGACCTGATGATCGCCTTTGGCGGCGACGGAACGATCCTTCATCTTTCCAAGACCGCTGCGCACCGTGATATCCCCGTGCTGGGCGTAAACCTCGGCTCCCTTGGCTTTATGGCAGAGTTAGAGCAGCGTGAGCTTTCACGTCTGCACGAGCTGACCGACGAAAAATACACCGTTGAAAACCGCATGATGCTCGACGTGAGCGTGCTGCGCGAGGGGCGCACGATCTACTCCTCGCTCGCGCTCAACGAGGCGGTGATTACCCGCGGCGCCGTGTCACGCGTGATCCGTCTGCACATCCGCACCGAGCAGGGGCGGCTGTTCGATCTTACCGGTGACGGCGTGATCGTTGCCAGCCCCACGGGCTCCACGGCGTATTCGCTCAGTGCGGGCGGCCCAGTGGTCGAGCCTACAGCACGAAACTTCGTTGTCAGCCCCATCTGCGCGCACACAGTGCATGCCAACTCCTATGTGCTCGCGCCCGAGCGCATCATCACTGTGCAGACGGAAAAAACGGGATATAAGCCCATCTTCCTCTCGGTGGACGGGGGGCGCGCTTTCGCCCTGAAAAACGGTGATGCGGTGGAGATCCGCCGCTCGAAGTACGAGACGAAGCTTGTACGCCTTTCGCAGAAGAGCTTTTGCGATATTTTACAAAAGAAAATGCTGATGGGAGGACTTTCCAATGAAGAATAAGCGACACCAACGTATCCTGGAGATCATCGCCAACGAGCCGATCGAAACGCAGGAGCAACTGATCGCGCGCCTGGAGGAGCACGGTCTGCACACCACGCAGGCCACCATCTCGCGTGACATCAAGCAGCTCCACCTCGTCAAGGAGCCCTCCGGCGGCGGGCGGTATCGCTACGCTGTGTCCGGCCAGCGCACCAAGCTTAACTTCGCGGATCGCTTCCGCATCATCCTGCGCGAGAGCCTTCTCAAGGTCGACCGTGCGCAGAACATTGTGGTGCTCAAGGCCATGCCGGGTCTTGGCGGTGCAGTGGGCGCGGCCTTTGACGACATGGAGATCCCCATGATGGTCGGCAGTATCGCCGGGGATGACACGGTGATGATCGTAATGCGCGACGAGGTGAGCGCCGCTGAGTTCTGCGAGGAGATCAGCGCCATGAAGAAGGACTGAGCGTCGTATGCTTGAGCTGCTTCACATTGAAAATATCGCGGTGATCGAGCGGGCGGATATTGCATTTGCCCCCGGCTTCAATGCGCTCACCGGTGAGACCGGCGCGGGCAAGTCCATCGTCATCGACGCGCTCGGCGCAGTGCTCGGGCAGCGCACCTCGCGCGACCTCATCCGCACCGGCGCAGGCAAGGCGTTCGTCAGCGCGGTTTTCTCCGGCGCAGACAGGGAAGTGCTGGAGGCGAACGGCCTTGCACTCGAGGACGACGGCATGCTGCTGCTTCAGCGTGAGATCTGCGCCGACGGCAAAAATATCTGCCGCGCCAACGGGCGTCCCATCACCGTGGCGGCGCTGCGCACGGTGGGTGCGTCGCTGCTCAACATCCACGGTCAGCACGACGGGGCGCAGCTGCTCGACGAGGAGCAGCACATTGCCTATCTCGACGCATTTGGCCGTGTGGATAAGGCTCCCTGTGTGGCTGCCTTTGCCGCGCTGAGCGCCACGCGCCGAACGATGGAGTCGCTGCGCATGGACGAGGCTGAAAAGGAGCGCCGCATCGACATGCTTCGCCATCAGATCGGTGAGCTCGAGCGCGCCGAGCTTCGCCCCGGCGAGGAAGAGGAGCTCGAGCGCCGACGCACGATCCTGCGCAGCGGCGAGCGGTTTCTCTCCGCCATTGCAGAGGCTGAGCGTGCGCTCAGCGGGGGCGATGAGACGGACGGGGCGGTGGCTGAGCTTGCGCTTGCGCGCGACGCCATGCACGGTGTGCGCGCGCTCGACGAGCAGTTTTCTGCGCTGGGCGAGAGGCTGGAGGCGCTGCGCTGCGAGGCGTATGACGTGGCCGAAACGGTGCGCGACCTGCGTGGGCAGTACGACTTTTCGCCGCAGGAGCTTGACGCAGTGGAGGAACGCTGCGACAGGCTCTACCGCCTGAAAAAGAAGTACGGCGCCACGGTAGAGGATATGCTATCCTACCTCGAGCGCTGCCGCGCCGAGCTGGATGAGATCGAGTATGCGGACGACCGCCTTGCGCAGCTTGAAGCGCAGTACCGCCGTGAGCGCGAGGCGCTGTTGGAAGCGGCAAAGGCGCTGTCCGCTGCGCGCCGCGCCGCCGCACAGGTCCTTGCCGCGCGCGTGACCGAGGAGCTGCGCGCGCTGGACATGAACAAGGTGCAGTTTGCCATCGACTTTGAGGACAAGGAGGCCGATGCCTCCGGCTGCGACCGGGTGCGCTTTCTGATGTCGGCCAACGTGGGCGAGGCGCTCAAGCCGATCCACCGGATCGCCTCCGGCGGTGAGCTGGCGCGCATCATGCTGGCGCTGAAAAATGTGCTCGCCGAGCAGGACAGCGTGGGCGCCATGGTGTTCGACGAGGTCGACACGGGCGTGTCAGGGCGTGCGGCGCAGCGCGTGGCGGAAAAACTCGCGCAGCTCTCGCGCACACGGCAGGTGCTGTGCGTCACCCATTTGCCGCAACTTGCCGCCATGGCTGACACCCATTTCTGCGTGGAAAAGCGCGTGGAAAATGGGCGCACCTTCACCCAGCTGTCCAACCTCGACCGTGCGCAGCGCCGCGCCGAACTTGCCCGGCTCACCGGTGGCATAAGCATTACACAAACCCAGCTTGCCGGCGCGGAGGAGCTGCTTGCCGCCGCCGACCGGTTTAAGGAAACACTCTGAAAGGGAGGATCCCTATGAACAAAACCGTCCAGCGCCTTGCCCAGGATTTTCCCCTGCGCCGCAAGGATAAGGAAAAGGCGGAGGTTCGCTCCTGGCTGCTGTTTCAGCTGCGCGAAATGGGCTATCATGCGCAGCTTCAAAGCTCCCGCGATGCGACCAACGTGATCGCCGGGGACGTGGAGAAGGCCAAGCTGCTGATCACCGCGCACTATGACACCGGCCTGCACGATCTGCTGCCGCCCTTCATTTCGCCCACGCGCCCGGTTACGCAGCTTTTATATCAGGCTCTCACGCCGGTTCTGGCGCTGGTGGGCAGCTTCCTTTTGTCCTTTGTTATTTCCTTCCCGCTCAACCGTCCGGGCCTGATGCTGCCGCTGTTTCTTGTGCTTCTGGTGGCCTGTCTGCTGTATTTCCGCTTCGGCCCCAGTGAAACAAAATCTGGCCTTTGTGACAATGCCTCCGGCGTGGCCGCTGTATTGGAAGCGGCTGCGGCTATCACACCTCGCTATCGCGGTGAGATCGTCATCGCCTTTCTCGACGGCGGTGCAGCCAACGGAAAGGGCGCACGAGCGCTGCAGAAGGAGTACCCCTGCGTGAAGGAGAAAAGCGTGATCTGCGTAGACTGCGTGGCTGCCGGAGACGAGCTGCTGCTGCTGTCCAACAAGGGCGCGCGCTGGGACGGCGAACTGCTCGACGCGCTCAATGCCAGCTTTGAAAACTCCGGGAAGAAGACGGTGTACAACAAAACAGACGGGCTGGTGTATTTCCCCGGTGACGCACGCATCTTCAAAAGCGCCGTCACCGTGTGCGCTGTGGAAAAGCTGCCCGGTTTTGGCCGCATCATTCGTCCGCGCCGCGTGCGCGAGGTGGATGAGGAGAATCTTGCTATTCTGCGCGACGGGCTGAGCAAGCTTCCCTTGAATTACAATGGAAGGAAAGGGTAAATCCTTTACAGTGAAATCCATAAGAAAAGCAGCAGATTTCCACCTCTTTTTCGGAAATCTGCTGCTTTTTTTGAAGGTCATATTGGCAAGTTTACTTGGCAATGCCATACCGATGCCAAGTAAACTTGGAAAGGAGCATCTGCATGGAAAAGGACATGATCATGAACTATATTAGCAAATTAATGATGGTTAATTATAAAATCAAATTGAACACCTGAACAGAAAAATCCATAGTGGAAAGATCTGTGGTAGAATGAAGTTTCCCAACACCATTCGC
>CAYPLM010000039.1:0-2242 GCA_964411575.1 uncultured Oscillibacter sp.
GGCAAGGCCTGCATCATTGTGGTCAACAAGTGGGATCTGGTGGAAAAGGACGGCAAGACCATGGACCGCATGCGCGAGGACGTGCGCCGAGACCTGAGCTACATGACCTATGCGCCCATCCTCTTCATTTCTGCCGCCACGGGGCAGCGCGTGCCGCGGCTTTTTGAGCTGATCAACTATGTGTATGCGCAGTCCTGCACGCGCATCTCCACCGGCATGCTCAACAACGTCCTTGAGGATGCGCAGACCCGCGTGCAGCCCCCCACGGACAAGGGCCGCCGCCTGAAGATCTACTATATGACGCAGGTGGGCGTGCGTCCGCCGCACTTTGTCATCTTCTGCAACGACAAGCAGCTGTTCCACTTCTCGTACCGACGCTATCTTGAAAACTGCATCCGCAATGTTTTCGGTCTCGAAGGCACGCCTGTCAACATCACCGTGCGCGAAAAGGGTGAAAAGGAGGAGTGAGCATGAGCAGCATTCTTCCTGGCAGCAACGCGGCGAACGGTACGCTTGCGCTGCTTGTGCCACTGCTCAAGCGCCTGCCGCTCATTGCGATCGTGTCGTATCTTCTCGGCTGCATCAACGGCGCGCTGATCGTTTCCAGGCTCTTTTACCATGAGGATGTGCGCAGCCGTGGCAGCGGCAACGCGGGGCTGACCAACTTCTACCGCAACTACGGTGCGCACCGCGCGCTGGCCGTCATTGCCTGCGACATGGGCAAGGCCGCTGTGTCCATTCTTCTTGCCCGCGCGCTTTTTCCGGCGGACGCGTGGTTCGCGGCGCTGTATGCGGGGCTTTTCTGCATCCTCGGGCACATGTTTCCCGTTACGGCGAAGTTTCACGGCGGCAAGGGCATTTTGTGCGGCGCGACGCTGATGCTGTTACTTGACTGGCGTGTGGCACTGGTGGGCTGGGGGCTTTTCGCCCTGCTGTGGCTGATCACGCGCTACGTCTCACTTGGCAGCGTGACGGCGGCGGTCAGCTTTCCCGTCATGGTGCAGCTTGTCCACGGTGACGCGGTGTGCACTTTGCTTGCCGCGCTTGCCGCTGTGCTGGTCATCTGGGCGCACCGCGGCAATATCCGCCGTCTGCTCAACGGCACGGAAAACAAGTTTCGCTTTCATATCAACGCTCCCACGGAGGATGAAAAATGAACATCGTCGTTCTTGGCAGCGGCGGCTGGGGCACGGCGCTGGCCATCGAGCTGCAAAAAAGCGGGCATGCCGTCACGCTCTGGTCACATGATCTGGAAAAGGCGGAAATGCTTTCGCTGACAAGGGAAAATGCTTTACTCAAGGGCGTGCAGATTTCTCCGGAAATTTTTGTTACAAATGCGCTTTCCTGCCTTCAAAAGGCGCAGCTTGTCGTGTTTGCCGCGCCGTCGTTTGCGCTGCGCAGTGTCGCGCGGCAGGCGGCGGCACTGCTTCCGGCGGGCGTGCCACTGCTGTCGGTGACCAAGGGCATTGAAAAGGGCACGCATCTGCGCATGAGCGAGATCCTTTCGCAGGAAACGCAGGACAAAAACCCCGTGGCGGTGCTCTCCGGCCCCTCGCATGCCGAGGAGGTCGCCCGCGGCGTGCCCACGGGCTGCGTTCTGGCGGCGGGGGAGCGCGCGCTTGCGCTGAAATTGCAGGGCGTGATCATGAGTGAGCGCTTCCGCATCTACACGCATGACGACGTGGTGGGCGTGGAGCTGGCAGGTGCGCTGAAAAATGTGGTGGCGCTGTGCTGCGGCGTGAGCGACGGCCTGGGGCTGGGCGACAACTCCAAGGCGCTGCTGATGACGCGCGCCATGGCCGAAATGTCGCGTCTGGCTGAAAGCCTCGGCGGGCGGAAGGAGACCTTTGCCGGGCTTGCCGGCATGGGCGACCTTATCGTCACCTGCACATCCATGCACTCGCGCAATCGCCGCGCGGGCATCCTGCTCGGGCAGGGGAAAACGCCGCAGCAGGCGCTTGAGGCTGTGGGTGCGGTGGTGGAGGGGTACTTCGCCGCCGAAAGCGCGCACGAGCTGGCCGCCGCGCAGGGGGTGGAGATGCCCATCTGCGGCGCGATGTACAACGTTTTGTACCACGGCACCGACGTGCGCGGTGTCATCCGCTCGCTGATGGACCGTCCGCCCCGCGGCGAGACGGACGACACCTGGGTGTAAAACTTTTTCTTGACAATCCGCTTTTTTATGCTACAATACCCTCGACAAGTGCAAGGGGCGCTGGCGCATGCCGGCTGAGATGTGAGC
>CAYPLM010000039.1:2252-11253 GCA_964411575.1 uncultured Oscillibacter sp.
TCGAACCTGATCCGGGTAATGCCGGCGTAGGAATGCGAAGCATATGGCTTTTTCAGCATCGTAACGCCGGGCGTTGCGATGCTTTTTTATTGGGAGGTAACCGTATGAACAACACATCCACCAAAACGCGCACCCTCTGTGAGGGCGCCGTGTGCGTCGCCCTCGCCCTCGCTCTGAGCTATCTGAAGATCCCCATCGGGCTCAGCTTTGGAGGCTTCGGCGGCTCGATCGACCTTGTGATGCTGCCGCTGCTCCTGTTTGCCGTGCGCGCCGGCCTTGGCTGGGGCGTGGGCGCGGGGCTGGTGTTCGGCACGCTCAAGTACCTGTTCGCCGAGGGCACGGCGGTCAACTGGGTGTCCATCCTGTTTGACTACTCCGTGGCCTATGGCTTCGTCGGCTTTGCGGGGCTGCTGCGCGGAAAGTACCGTGCGCTGCCGCTGGCAGCGCTGACGGGCTGCGCGGCGCGCTTTTTCATCCACTTTCTCAGCGGCGTTACGGTGTACGCGCAGTACATGCCTGAGCAGTTTCTTGGCCTGAACATGCAAAACGCCGCGCTTTACTCCCTGCTCTACAACGGCACCTACATGCTGCCCAACACCGTCCTCGCCGTGGCGCTGTGCTTCGCCCTGCGCAAAGCCGCGCCAAGGCTGTTCGGCGAAAAATAACGCAGCCCGCCGCTTCTCGGTACATCGGTGGGCTGCCCTCTCCACCGCGTCGCTGGGCGTGTCGCTTTTTGCCGAGCAGGGATTGAAGGAGAACACGCGGCTAGAATGATCTCTGCAAAATGTCCGCAGGGGAAACCTGCGGACATTTTTTTGTGCGCAAAACGCCTTGAGGGGGGATTCAGATTTCCTGCATGAGAATGCTTCAGAAATGCAGGAAAAAGGACGGATTGCCACACCAGTGACATCGGTCACTGGTTCGCAATGACTCTTTTTTGACAGTCTCAGAAGTTTCCGCAAGGGAGACCTGCGGACATTTTTTGCATTTTTCCTTGATAGACGCACGGGGGTGTTGCAGCACCTCCTGCACTGCAAACGCTACTCTTTCTTGTGTCGTTCCGCAAAGCATGCCGTGGAGTCCTTCTTTGTCAAGCATTACGTCCAGTGGTGCGGGGGATGGCCGTGTTCTCGGCGCTGAGCAGTATTTTGCTTGTAGCTCTTTACATTTGCTCCAAAGAGGAGTAAAATAAGGTTGAAAAAATCCACAGGGGAGATGCTTCGGCATCTCCCCACGCACATCCAAGGAGTGAAAAAACATGAGCAAAAAGCAATTCAAGGCGGAATCTCAGCGCCTGCTCGACCTGATGATCAACTCGATCTACACCCACAAGGAGATCTTCCTGCGCGAGATCATCTCCAACGCCAGCGACGCCATCGACAAGCTCTGCTACCTCTCGCTCACCGACGACAAGGTGGGGCTCAACCGCGGTGACTTCGCCATCACCCTTACCATCGACAAGGAAAAACGCACGCTCACCGTCAGCGACAACGGCATCGGCATGGACGAGAGCGAGCTGGAAAACAACCTCGGCGTCATTGCCGCCAGCGGCAGCCTCAAGTTCCGCCAGGAGCACGCTGACGAGCAGCAGAGCGAGACGGACATCATCGGCCAGTTCGGCGTGGGATTCTACTCCGCCTTCATGGTCGCCGACCGCGTGAGCGTCGTCACCAGAAAGTACGGCAGCGATACAGCCTACCGCTGGGAGTCTGACGGCACTGACGGCTACACCATCACCCCCTGCGAAAAAGACAGTGTGGGCACCGACGTGATCATGCACATCAAGCCTGACGGGGAAGAGAAGGACGAGTACGACCAGTACCTGCGCGAGTACGCCATCTGGAAGCTGGTGAAAAAGTATTCCGACTATATCCGCTTCCCCATCCGCATGCTCATGCCCCATTCGCAGAAGAAGGAGGGCTCGAGCGACGAAAACCCAGAGTACGAGGATATCTTCAAGTACGAAACGCTCAACAGCATGGTGCCCCTCTGGCAGCGCAAGAAGAGCGAGGTCACGCAGGAGGAGTACGACAAGTTCTATCAGGAGCGCTTCTCTGAAATGGTTCCGCCGCAGCGCACCATCGCCGTGTCCGCCGAGGGTGCAGTGACGTACCGCGCGCTGCTGTTCATCCCCTCTAAGATGCCCATGATGTACAATACCGACGACTTCAAGCCCGGCCTTCAGCTCTACAGCGCGGGCGTGATGATTATGGAGCACTGCGACGCGCTGCTGCCCGAGTACCTCAACTTTGTGCGCGGCGTGGTCGACTCTCCCGACCTCAGCCTCAACATCTCCCGCGAGCTTTTGCAGCACGACCGTCAGCTGCGTGTGATCTCCGCCAACCTTGAAAAGAAGGTACGTGCCGAGCTCGAGCGCATGAAGAAGGACGAGCGCGAGGAGTATGAGAAGTTCTACCAGAGCTTTGGCCGCCAGCTAAAGCTGTGCGCCATGGACAACTACGGAGAGAAGAAGGACGCGCTGCAGGACTTCCTGCTTTTCTACTCCTCCACGCAGAAAAAGCTCACCACGCTTGACGAGTACGTCAGCCGTATGGCCGATGGACAGAAGTACATCTACTTTGCCTCCGGCGACACCATCGACACCATCGACCACCTGCCGCAGACCGAGCTTTTGAAGGAACAGAACATCGAAATTCTGTACTTCACTGACAAGGCCGACGAATTCCTTTCCGACATGCTGCGCTCGTATCAGGACAAGCCCTTCCGCTCCGTCATCGACGGAGAGCTCGACCTTGGCGGCGAGCAGAAGAAGGATGAGACTGAGGCGTACCGCGAGGTGTTCGACTTCGTGAAGGAAGCGCTGGGCGACAAGGTAGACACCGTTAAGGCCTCCACCAAGCTCAAAAGCCACCCTGTGTGCCTTTCAAGCGGCGAGGGCGTGACCTTTGAGATGGAGAAGTACTTCAACGCCGTGCAGCCTGAGCTCGGCATGAAGGCCAAGCGCATCCTCGAGCTCAACGTCGACCACCCGGCCTTCCGCGCGCTTGACCACGCGCGCCTCATCGAGCCGGAGAAGGCGAAAAAGTACGCGCAGGTGCTCTACAGCCAGGCGCTGCTCATCGCCGGTCTCCCGCTGGAAAACCCCTCCGAATACACCGACCTTGTGTGCAGCCTCTGGACCTGAGCATAAACGATATGCCTGGCGCTTTTTGAAGAAGCGCCGGGCATCTTTTTCTGCGAGAAATTAAGAAAAATTTAAGTATTTGCTATATCTTGACTGTAGATAGGAAAATGCTATAATGTAACTGGAATCTGTTCAAATTGATGGGAGAAGAGAAAGTTTTTTCTGCTCCGAGACGAACACGGCACCGGCGCAAGCTGAAAAATACAAAAAAGGATGTGGCTGCCATGGCACACACAAGAGCCAGCCTCCCGACGAGAAAACGCATTTTGTCCGTCTGTATCAGGCTTTTTCTCGAACAGGGCTACAAGAACACGACACTTGCAGAGATCGTCGAAAAGGCAGACGTTTCGTTCAGCTCATTTCAGAACCTTTTCCGTGCAAAGGACGGCGTGCTCACCGAGCTGGTGGACACGATGTTTCTTGAGCAGTTCTCTGCCGCGCATGAAACGCTCGACCCCTCTCTCCCACCGGTGTACTCCTATGCAGTGGAGGCGGCCACGCAGCTTGCGCTCACCGAGCTGGATGAGAACCTGCGCGACATCTACGTGGAGGCTTACACCAGGGAGGAGGCCATTGCGCGCATTCACCGCGGCGTGATGCCCAAGATCCAGGCTACTTTCGGCGGCTACCAGCAGCTTTGGCGCGAGGACTACTTTGCCCTTGAAGTGGGCACGTCTGCGATGATGCGCGGTTTTATGGCGCAGCGCTGCGACAACAGCTTTACGCTGGACAAAAAGGTGAGGATATTCCTTGCTATGAGCATGGATGCCTACCATGTGCCCCAGGAAGAGCAGAAGTGTGTGCAGGACTACATCGCCTCGCTCAACCTTCCCTCGCTTGCCGAGCAGTCAAAGCTGCGCCTGTACAGCGCGCTGTCCTCGTACTACGAGTTTTCACTCAAAGGGCTCGTGAGTAAGTAAAAAGAAAAAAGCTCTGACCGAAGCAGGTCAGAGCTTTTGTTCTGTGTCTTAGATCGCGCGGGTAACTTTACCCGAACGCAGACAGCGGGTACAAACATAAACATGGCGGGGCGTACCGTTGATGAGTGCCTTCACGCGCTTGACATTGGGCTTCCAGGGACGATTGGAACGTCTGTGGGAGTGAGAGACCTTGATGCCGAAGGTCACGCCCTTGTCGCAAAATTCGCACTTAGCCATCCGTTGCACCTCCTTGCTGTTACCAGAAATCGCTTGTCATCGCAAGCACGAGTTATAATAACAGAAACCAAAGCAAAATGCAAGCATATTTTTCAAAAAAATCAAAAAAATTTGAAACTTTTTTCCTGCGCCATCTGCCGGGAGGCTTGCACGCCGTTTTTTCGGGGGAAAAGCGGCTTTTTGCTTGTAATCGACCGAAAAACTGATATAATGAAGGGAACAAAAAATGCGTACAAGGAGGGCTTTTTATGAACATCGGACGCAAGGTGCTGCTGAGCGACCTGGTGGAGAAATTCCAGCTTGAGGTACTTTGCCGTGGCGAGGGCTACGAGGAAGAGGTGCTCACCATCATCGATGTCAACCGTCCGGGGCTGCAATTTGTCGGCTTTTTCGACTACTTCGATCCCCGCCGCCTGCAGATCATCGGCAAGAGCGAGACGATGTTCCTGCGCGGCTTTTCCACCGAGGAGCGCGAGAAGAAGTTTGAAGACCTCTTCCGCCATGAGATCCCGGCGCTGGTGATTTCACGGAGCCTCGAGGTATATCCCGAATGCATAGAGATGGCCAGAAAGTACCGGCGCACGCTGCTGCGCACGCAGTACACCTCGGTGGAGTTCACCGCCATGGCCATCGATTATCTCAACCACGAGCTCGCCCCCATGATCCAGCGCCACGGTGTGCTGATGGACGTGTACGGCGAGGGCGTGCTGATCCTGGGCGAGAGCGGCATCGGCAAGAGCGAAACGGCCATCGAGCTGATCAAGCGCGGGCACCGGCTGGTCGCGGACGACGCGGTGGAGATCCGCCGCATCGGCGAAACGCTCATCGGCACTGCGCCCGAGCTGATCCGGCACTATCTTGAGGTGCGCGGCATCGGCGTGATCGACGTGCAGAAGCTTTTTGGCATGGGCGGCGTGAAGGCGAGCTCGGAGATCGACCTTGTAGTGCAGCTTGAATTCTGGAACGAGGACAAGTTTTACGACCGGCTGGGGCTTGACGAGCAGCTCACGCACATCATGGACGTGGCGCTGCCCTGCGTCACCATCCCCGTGCGCACGGGGCGCAACATCGCCAGCATCGTTGAGCTTGCCGTGATGAACAACCGTCAGAAGAAGTACGGCTACAATGCCGCGCAGGAGTTTGTCGAGCGCATCGACAAAGCCGTGGACGCAAACCGACAGGCATAAGGAGGAACTATGCAGCCCTGGACAACGCTTGACAAAGCGGTTTCTGATTATCTGCCGCAGATGACATGGCTTAGCGGCGAGCCGATGAAAAACCACACCTCGCTGCGCATCGGCGGCCCGGCCAGACGCATGGCGCTGCCCCGCTCGCGCGAGGAGCTGGTGATTTTGCTGGGCCTTTTGCAGGAGGCGGACGTGCCGCCCTTCTTCCTCGGAAACGGCACCAACCTTCTGGTTGCCGACGAGGGGCTTGAGCGCGTGGTGGTCTCCACGGCAGGGCTCAACTGCATCGAGCACGACGGCGGGACGGAGCTTTCTGCCGACGCGGGCGTTTCGCTTGCGCGCCTTGCCGTGTTCGCCTGGAAGCAGGGGCTGACGGGGCTTGAGTTTGCCCACGGCATCCCCGGCTCGCTCGGCGGCGGCGTGGTGATGAACGCAGGTGCATACGGCGGTGAGCTGAAGGATGTGCTCGTGTCTGTCACGGCGGTGTTTCCCGACGGCGTGCGCACCCTGTGCGCGGAGGAGCTTGCGTTGGGGTATCGCAGCAGCATCTTCACCCAAACGCCGGACGCGGCGGTGCTCGGCGCGCGCATTCGTCTGCAAAAGGGCGAGGGCGAGGCCATCCACGCGCGCATGGACGAACTGATGGCAAAGCGCCGCAATAGTCAGCCGCTGGACGTGCCGAGCGCGGGCAGCACCTTCAAGCGCCCGGCGGGGCACTTTGCCGGCACGCTGATCGAGCAGTGCGGCCTCAAGGGCACGCGCGTGGGCGGGGCGGAGGTATCGCGCAAGCACGCGGGCTTTCTGGTCAACACCGGCGGGGCGACCTGTGCGGACATGCTGGCTCTGATCGAAACGGTGCAGCGCACCGTACTGGCGCAGACGGGCGTGCAGCTTGAGCCTGAGGTCAGGCTCGTGCGCTGAAAGAAGAGGAAAGAAAGATGGAAATACTGATCATCACAGGGATGTCCGGCGCGGGCAAGAGCAGCGCGGCGGCGTACCTGGAGGATATGGGCTTTTATACGGTGGACAATATCCCCGCCGACATCATTTTGAAATTTGCCGAGTTCTGTGCCGAGAGCGACGGGCGCTATGACCGTGTGGCGCTGGTGAGCGACATTCGCGGCGGCGAGGATCGCTTCGGCGTGCTGCTCGGCGCCATTGACACGCTACGCGAGGGCGGCGTGCCATGTCGGCTGCTGTTTTTAGACGCGGACGCGGGCACCATCATCAAGCGCTACAAGGAGACGCGCCGCCGTCATCCGCTGCAGGAGGACGGGCTGAGCATCGAGCAGGCCGTCTCGCGCGAGGCAGAGCTTCTTCAGCCTCTGCGCGAGCGCGCCGACGTGCTCATCAACACCGCGTCGCTTCCCACGGCGAAGCTCAAAAGCGAGCTTTACATGCAGTTCGGGCAGGAGGGACAGTGCGAGTCGCTCAGCGTCAACGTGCTTTCGTTTGGCTATAAGTACGGCGTGCCGCTGGAGGCCGACCTTGTGTTCGACGTGCGCTTCATGCCCAATCCCTTCTACATCCCCGCCCTGCGCGACAAAACCGGTATGGACGACGCAGTGTACCAGTATGTGCTGGGCTTTTCGCAGGCGCAGGAGTTTTTGCGGCAGGTGGAAAAGCTGCTTTCCTTCCTGCTGCCGCTCTACCGAGACGAGGGTAAGACCATGCTGGTGATCGCCGTGGGCTGCACGGGCGGACACCACCGCAGCGTGACCATTGCGCGGAAGCTGGCCGAATATGTGCGTCGCCTCGGCTATCCCACCAGTGAGAGTCACCGCGACATGACACGGGGGTAAGGCCATGTCATTTTCACAGGACGTCAAGGCGGAGCTGTGCCGTCTGCCGGTGCAGCGTCTCTGCTGCGCGCGCGCCGAAGCCTACGGCGTGCTGCTCTACGCCAACACCTTCACCACCGGAGAGGCGCGCATTGTCACCGAGAGCGACGAGTTTGCCGCGCGCCTGCCGCGCCTTTTCTCGCGCGCCTTCTCCGTCCGGTTTGACCGCATTGTCCCCGCAGAGGACGGCGGGAAAAACATCCTTCAGCTCACGCAGCCTGAAAAACTCTCTGCCGTTATGGAGACGCTGGGTTACGACGCAAGGCAGCACTTTGCCCTGCACGTCAACTTCGCCCTGTTAGAGGAGGAGTGCTGCCGCGCGGCCTTCCTGCGCGGGGCGTTCCTCGCCGGAGGCAGCGTCACCGACCCCAGCAAGCACTACCATCTCGAGCTTGTCACTGCGCACAGTCAGGTGGGGCGCGAGGTGTCGGCGCTGCTGTGCGACATGGGGTACGAGCCGCGCAGCGTCAGACGGCAGGGCAGCAGCGTGGCCTATTTCAAGCAGAGCGAGCACATTGAAGAGCTGCTCACGCGCATTGGCGCGCCTGCCTGTGCCACGCGCATCATGTCCGCGAAGGTGGAAAAGGGGCTGCGCAACGACATCAACCGCCGCGTCAACTGCGACGCGGCCAACCTTGACAAGGCCGTGGATGCCTCGCGCGCCCAGGCGGCTGCCATCGCACGGCTGGACGAGGCGGGGCTTCTTGCAAAGCTGCCGGTCAAGCTGCAGGAAACTGCCGTGGCCCGCACGCTCTACCCCGAGCTCACCCTCAGCGAGCTGGCGGAGACCTTCGACCCGCCGCTCACCAAATCCTGCCTTAACCACCGCCTGCGCAAGCTCATGGAGCTTGCCGGAAAGGCATCTCCCACAAAAGAGAATTCAGATCAATAAAGGAGCATCATCATGACACATTGCGAGCTTGCCCAGAGCTACCACGAAAAGGGCTACAACTGCTGCCAGAGCGTCCTGGCGGCCTTTTCCGACGTGACGGGGCTGGACGAAAAAATGGCGCTCACGCTCACCGTGGGCATGGGGCGCGGCGCGAACACCGGTGAGCTTTGCGGTGCGATCAGCGGCGCGCTGCTGGTGCTCGGCGCGGTGCTGGGCGTGGACGAGAACGACCCGGTGGGCAGCAAGCGCCGCGCGGGCACATACATGCAGAGCTTCCAGCAGCGCTTTGCCGAGCGCTTCGGTGCACTGCGCTGCGAGCCGCTGCTGCAAACCGACGTTTCGGCGCCTGCGGGCGGCGCGGCGGAGCAAATGGGGCTCACCGCGCGCTGCGCCATCCTCATTGCCACCGCAGTTGAGCTGACCGAGCAGCTTCTCGCGGAGATCGAATAACACCCGGAAGGGGGAAACGCCATGTCCTTTGCTCATCTGCATGTCCATACAGAATTCAGCCTGCTCGACGGCGCGTGCCGCATCAAAAAGCTTGCCGCGCGCGTGAAGGAGCTGGGGCAGAGCGCCGTGGCGATCACCGACCACGGCGTGATGTACGGCGCGGTGGACTTTTACCGCGCCTGCAAGGCCGAGGGGATCAAGCCCATCATCGGCTGCGAGGTGTACGTCGCGCCGCGCACCCGCTTTGACAAGCAGCACGAGTTTGACTCCGAGGCGCGCCACCTGGTGCTCCTGTGCGAGAACGAGGAGGGCTACCGTAACCTCAGCTA
>CAYPLM010000040.1:0-11206 GCA_964411575.1 uncultured Oscillibacter sp.
AGGGAGCCGTGCACTGCGCCGGCCGCACCGGCCTCGGACTGCATCTCGACGACCTTGACCTGGTTGCCGAAGATGTTCTTCAGGCCGTTGGCGCTCCACTGGTCAACGAGGTCGGCCATGGGGCTGGACGGGGTGATGGGGTAGATCGTTGCGACTTCACTGTATGCGTACGATACGTGCGCCGCAGCGGTGTTGCCATCCATGGACTTCATTTTTCTTGCCATAAATGAACCTCCTGTATTGTTTTGCCGGAAAACCGGCGATTCTGCGCGATACGCAGGCTTTAACAAATAAACTATACCACAATTTCCGGCGTCTGTAAACGACACATTTGTGAAAAAAGGTCATTTTTTTGCAAGCACACCTTCACTTTTTCTAATCTTTTCCGTTCCGGAAGAAAGCGTGCGAACCGGTGGCTTTTCTATTCCCAAACGGAAAGAAATGTGTTATAATGAACAAAAAGGCGAAAAGGCGGTGTGTCCATGGTCACAACGGTGCGTTCTCTGGGCCTGCAGGGCGTCGCGGGGTATGAGGTGTCGGTGGAATGCTTTCTCTCCGGCGGGCTCCCGGCGTTTGATGTGGTGGGTCTTGGCGACACAGCGGTCAAGGAGTCGCGTGAGCGCGTGCGCGCGGCGGTAAAAAACTGCGGGGCGCGCTTCCCTGTCAGCCGCATCACGGTCAATCTGGCGCCTGCGGGGCTGCGCAAGGAGGGCACGGTGTATGATCTGCCCATCATTCTGGGCATCCTCGCCTGCGCGGGTGAGATCGACGCGCCGGAAAGCGACGCGGCCTTCGTCGGCGAGCTGTCGCTCACGGGCACGCTGCGCCCGGTAAACGGCGTGCTGCCCATGGCCATGTGCGCCGCCCGCAGCGGTGTGAAAAAGCTGTACGTCCCGGCGGCCAACGCCGCTGAGGCCACGCTTTGCGGCGGGCTGACAGTTTACCCGGTGGAGACGGTGGCCGCGCTGGTGGCGCACCTGCGCGGTGAGGAGTCCATCGCCCCCGCCCCGCCGTGGGAGCCCTCGGCGCAGCAATGCGCCGCCGCGCCCGATTTTTCCGATGTCATGGGGCAGGAGAACGTCAAACGCGCGCTGGAGATCGCTGCTGCCGGCGGGCACAACATCCTGCTCGTGGGCGCGCCGGGCGCGGGCAAGTCGATGCTCGCGCGGCGTCTGCCGTCCATCCTGCCGGACATGACACGCGAGGAGGCGCTGGAGGCCACGGAAGTGTGGTCGGTGGCGGGACTGACCAGTCAGAGCGAGCCCATGCTCACGCAGCGCCCCTTCCGCGCCCCGCACCACACGCTCTCTGCCGTGGCGATGGCCGGCGGCGGCAGCATCCCCAAGCCCGGTGAGATCTCGCTGGCGCACCACGGCGTGCTGTTTCTCGACGAACTGCCGGAGTTCCAGCGCGACGTGCTGGAGGCGATGCGTCAGCCGCTTGAAGACGGCGAGGTAGTCATCACCCGCGCGGCGGGCAGCGTGCGTCTCCCCAGCCGCTTTATGCTGGTGGGCGCGATGAATCCGTGCAAATGCGGCTGGTATGGGCACCCCTCCGGCCGCTGCCACTGCACCGAGCTACAGGTGCGCAAGTACCTCGAACGCATTTCCGGCCCCATGCTCGACCGCATGGACCTGCACGTCAACGTGCCCAGCGTGGAGTTTGAAGCCATGCGGCGGCGCGAGAAGGCCGAGTCCTCCGCCGCCGTGAAGGCGCGTGTCGATGCGGCGCGCGCGGTACAAAAGCGCCGCTTTGCCGGCACGGGCGTGGCCTGCAACGCGCACATGACGCCGCCGATGGTGGGCGAGTACTGCTGCCTGGACGCGGCGGGCGAACGCGTGCTCAAGGGTGCGTTCGAACGCCTGGGGCTCACGGCGCGCTCGCACGACCGGCTTTTGCGCGTGTCGCGCACCATTGCCGACCTCGATGGCAGCGAGGACATCACCGCAGCGCACCTTGCCGAGGCGCTTCAGTACCGCAGCAGCGGCATCATTGAGGACAACAACAGTTAAAAGGAAGGAATCACCATGGAGATCATTTTGTGCAAGCTCGGCGAGGTCGTGCTCAAGGGGCTCAACCGCCGCAGCTTTGAGGATAAGCTCATCGCCAACATCCGCCGCCGCGTGGCAAAATGCGGCACATTCCGCGTCTACTCCAAGCAGAGCACCATTTATGTCGAGCCGAAGGACGCTGCGTGTGACCTTGCCGCCGCCTACGACGCATGCCGTCAGGTGTTCGGTATCGTGGCCGTCAGCCGTGCGCTGCCCTGCGAGAAGGACGTACAGGCCATCATCCGCACGGCAAAGGAGTACCTGCGTCCCGCGCTGCTTGCGGCGAAGAGCTACAAGGTGGAGAGCAAGCGCGCCGACAAGAACTTCCCGCTCACATCCATCCAGCTTTCTCAGCAGGTGGGCGGTGCGCTGCACGAGGCGTTCCCGCATCTGACCGTAGACGTGCACACGCCGGAGCTGACCGTATATCTCGAGGTTCGCGAGGACGCGGCCTATGTCCACACCGCAGCCGAAAGCGGCGCGGGCGGTCTGCCGCTGGGTATGGGCGGGCACGCGGTGTCGCTGCTGTCCGGCGGAATCGACTCGCCCGTGTCATCGTACATGATGGCAAAGCGCGGTGTGCAGCTGGAGATGGTGCACTTTTTCTCCCCGCCGTACACCTCGCAGGCCGCAAAGGAGAAGGTGCTCGAGCTTGCGCGTGAACTGACGCCCTGGTGCGGGCGGCTGAACGTGCGCGTCATCCCCTTCACCGAAATTCAGGAGGAGATCCGCCGCAGCTGCCCCGAGGATCACTTCACGCTGATCATGCGCCGTTTCATGATGCGCCTTGCCGACCGCGTTGCCCGCGACCTCGACTGCCGCGCCATCGTCACGGGCGAGTGCCTGGGGCAGGTGGCGAGCCAGACGATGGAGGCGCTGCGCGTGAGCGAGGATGTGACCGACCTGCCCGTGTTGCGTCCGCTCATCGGCATGGACAAGGAGGAGATCGTGCGCCTCTCCCGCCGCATCGGCACGTTTGACACATCCATTTTGCCCTATGAGGACTGCTGCACCGTCTTTACCCCGCGCCACCCCAAGACCAAGCCCAACGTGGATGAAGTGCGTGAGATGGAAGCGGTGCTGGATATCGACGGGCTGATCGAGCGCGCGCTGGCCGGGACGGAGCTGGTGCGCATCAAGTACGGGGGGTGAGAAGATGAACATTTTTGAACGTGTCATCGCGGCTTACCGCGAAAAGGGGCTGCTGCTGGCCACTGCCGAGTCGCTCACCGGCGGGCTGATCGCCGCAAGGCTGACCGACGTGCCCGGCGCGAGCGCTGTGCTGCGCGGCGGCGTGGTGAGCTACACCAACGAAGTGAAAAACGCCGTGCTGGGCGTGCCGCAGGCGCTGCTCGACGAGCACGGCGCGGTGTCCGAGAGCGTGGCGCGCGCCATGGCTGAGGGGGCGCGGCGCGCGTGCATGGCAGACGTGGCCGTGGCCGTGACGGGCGTAGCCGGCCCCGCGCAGGACGACCGCGGCAACGCCGTGGGCACGGTGTATATCGCCGCAGCGACGGCAGCGGGCACTGTCTGCGCGCTGCACCGCTTCGGTGCGGACAAGTCCCGCGCTGAGATCCGCGCGCTCACCGCCGAGGCGGCCGCCGCGCTGGCGCTTGCACAGGCGGAATGACATCAAACTGAATCACGCCGACTGCCGGGACTACGGCAGTCGGCTTTTAAGAATCCTTGCAGCCGGTGTCCTGAAAGGGAGCTTTCTGCCACCGTCCTTTTTCACGTCAGCATACAAAACGGTGTATAGCGCAACATGTGCTGCATAGTTGAAAAACATCAAAAAAGCATTTACTTACGCAAAAATGGGAATAGTATTATGTTTATATACAGTAGGAGCTGCTCTTTTTCAGTGCAAAGAGCCGGTGCGCCCACCCTGCCGCAGCCCCTGCCTGAATACAACCGTCCCCGGAGAAGGACGCAGAAGCACTACTATAATAAAGCAGAAAGGAAGTGCACCATGAAGAATTTGTTTTCGCTCCTTCTGGCTGCCGCGATGCTGCTTTCGCTGTGCGTGACCGCCTTTGCCGACAGCCCCGCAGAAGCCGACAAACCCGCGCGGAAAGAGCCTGTACAGACAGACTCCGCCGCAACGCCTGTGCAGTATGCGCTCAACTACGATCTTGATGTGAACGATAGCGTCGAGTGCAGCGGTTTTTATGGCTACTATACCGCAGGCATGGAGATCTCGGTTCGTACCTCGTGTACGCCCGGGTGCAAGGTGACCATCCATTTCTGGAGCGACACCGGCAGCAGCTGCAGCACCGTGGTTTATAACGAGAAGGATGGCGGAGTCATTCTGCCGGGCAGCGGCTACTGGCACGCAGAGGCCATCACCAACTACAACGATCCCTGTACAGGCACGGTCCTGCTGACGGTCGCCCCCTAAGCACAGCCCCGGCTCTTTGCAATGCGGCGGAGGCGCAGCACACGCTGCTCCTCTTTTTTTGACGCACTGCGCTGACTGCCGGGGCTTCCGGCAGCCGGCTTTTTTGGCATGTGTTTGGGCAGTCGGCCTTTAAGTGCTTGAAAACTGTAAAAAAACGGTGAACAATCGCAAAAAGTTCTTTGTTTTTCCGGAAAATGGTACTATAATGCGATATCATTTCTAACGCAGAGGAGCTTTTCTTCATGCTTCAAATTCAAAACATCCGTAAAAAGTTTGTCACCGGCGACCTGACGCAGGTGGCGCTCGACGGCGTTTCGCTCAACCTGCGCGACAACGAATTCGTCGCCATCCTCGGCCCCTCCGGCTCGGGCAAAACGACGCTGCTCAACATCATCGGCGGGCTCGACCGCTACGACAGCGGCGACCTGATCATCAACAACGTCTCCACCCGCAAATACAAAGACCGCGACTGGGATTCCTACCGCAACCACACCATCGGCTTCGTCTTTCAGAGCTACAACCTCATCCCCCACCAGACGATCCTCGCTAATGTCGAGCTGGCGCTGACCATCGCAGGTGTGTCGCGCCGGGAGCGGCGCGAGCGGGCTACGGCGGCGCTTGAGCGCGTGGGGCTGGGCGACCAGCTGCACAAAAAGCCCAACCAGATGTCCGGCGGACAGATGCAGCGCGTGGCCATCGCCCGCGCCCTGATCAACGATCCCGACATTCTGCTCGCTGACGAGCCCACCGGCGCGCTGGACACCGACACGAGCGTGCAGGTGATGGAGCTTTTGAAGGAGGTGGCCAAGGATCGCCTTGTGGTGATGGTGACGCACAACCCCGAGCTTGCCGAGCAGTACGCCACGCGCATCGTGCGCCTGCGCGACGGCCGCATCACCGACGACACCGACCCCTTCACCCCCGCGCCGCTTGACGCGCCGCCTGAGCACAAAAATCTGGGGCACGCGTCCATGGGCTTTTTCACGGCGCTCTCGCTCTCGCTCAACAACCTCATGACCAAAAAGGCGCGCACGCTGCTCACCGCTTTCGCCGGCTCCATCGGCATCATCGGCATCGCGCTGATCCTCTCGCTTTCCACCGGCATCAACGACTACATCGAGCAGGTACAGCAGGACACGCTTTCCAGCTACCCCATCACCATTGAGGCGGAGAGCCTTGACATGAGCTCGATGATGACCTCGTTTATGGGCGTGCGGCAGGCGCAGGACAACGCCGCGCCGCATGAGGACGGGCGCGTGTACTCCTCCACCGTCATGTACGACATGATCAACGCCATGATGAACGCCGAGGCGGAGGAAAACGACCTCAAGTCCTTCAAGACGTACCTTGACAACGGAGGCGGCGGCATCACCGACCTTGCCACCGTGCGCTACGGCTACGACTTTGCCTTTGACATCTACACCCGCGACGAGGGCGGCAACGTGGTCAAAAGCGACGCCGTGACGCTGCTCCAGCAGGCTATGTCGGCCATGTACGGCGGCGACTACTCCTCCTATTTTGACACCTTCGGCTCGATGTACTCCCGCGTGGACGTGTGGGAGGAACTGCTGCCCGGTGAAAACGGCGAGCTGATCGCTGAGCAGGTGATGGATCAGTACGATCTGCTCAGCGGCACATGGCCGCAGGCGTATGACGAGGTAGTGCTGTTCGTCAATGCCAACAATGAGATCTCCGACCTGATGCTCTACGCGCTCGGCTACATCTCCGCCGACGACATGACCGACGCCATGAATGCCATGATGAACGGCGAAGAGGTCGCCTCCAAGGCCATGAGCTGGAGCTATGACGAGCTATGCGACATGACCTTCAAGCTGCTCCTACCCACAGAGTATTACCAGCGCGACGCGAACGGCGGCTACACTGACATGTCGCTCACCGACGCGGGCATGGACTACCTCTACAACAGCGAGGACGTGGGCGTGACGCTGCGCGTGGTGGGCATCGCCCGCCCCAACGAGGACGCGGCCGCCAATATGGTCAGCGGCGCCATCGGCTATACCGGCGCGCTCACCAGCCACGCCATGGCCGCCACGCTTGACACCGACATCATGCGCGAGCAGCTTGACGACCCCGCCACCGACGTGTTCACGGGTCTCCCCTTCCCTACCGGCGACGAGGTTGAGCCCACGGATGACGAAAAGGCCGAGGCTGTCACCGACTATCTTTCTGCCTGCACCACCGAGGAAAAGGCCAACGCCTACCTCGATGTCATGGCACAGCCCGCCGACGAATACGTCGACACCATGGTCGAGCAACAGATGGACGGCATGACGCGCGAGAACGTGGAGCAGATGGTCATTCAGCAGTACGCCGGTGAAATGGGCGTGGACGAGGACACTGTGCGCTCCTACATCGCCAAGATGGACGACGACACGCTCTTCTCCAACGTCCGCGACGCCGTGGCGCAGGCCGTGCGCGAGCAGTACGGCCAGGCGGTGCGCGCCCAGCTTGCCGCGCAGACGCTCGACCAGCTCGCCGCCGCGATGGACATGACGCTTGAGGACTCGCCCTACGTCCAGCCCTTCACCGCCGCGCAGTACGTCTACCTCTACGACAACTACATGCCTCTCACGCTTTCCGACTCGACCTACGAGCAGAACCTCGACCGTCTCGGCCACGTCGACCTGGACAGCCCCGACAGCATCAGCATCTACGCCCTCACCTTTGCTGACAAGGACGCCATTGCCGACCGCATTGAGGAGTACAACGACACCGTGGATGAGGACAGCAAGATCACCTACACCGACTATGTTGCCCTGCTGATGAGCAGCGTGACAAGCATCATCAGCGGCATCAGCTACCTTCTCATCGCGTTTGTGTCCATCTCGCTGGTGGTCAGCTCCATCATGATCGGCATCATCACCTACATCAGCGTGCTCGAGCGCACAAAGGAAATCGGCATCCTGCGCGCGGTGGGCGCGTCGAAGGGCGACATTTCGCGCGTATTCAACGCCGAAACGCTGATCGTCGGCCTGATCGCAGGACTTTTGGGCATCGGCGTGACGGTGCTTCTGATCTTCCCTATCAACGCCATTTTGCTGCACTACACCGGTATCCCCGGCCTCAAGGCCGTGATGCCCATGAACGCGGCGGGCGTGCTGGTGGCGCTGAGCGTGGTGCTCACGTTGCTCGGCGGCCTCATCCCCTCCCGCGCCGCAGCGAAAAAGGACCCTGTCACCGCCCTGCGCACGGAATAAGCTCCATTGGCAAAACGAAAAAGGCGCTCCCCTGCGTGCACACGGGGAGCGCCTTTTTCCTGCATTTTTCTGCGTGTTCGCTCAGAGCATCGCCAAAATCTCTTCCTTGCTCTTTGCGCCCACTGAGCGTGCGGCGACCTCGCCGTTTTTGATGACGACAAGCGTGGGGATGCTCATCACCTTAAACTGCCTGGCAAGCTCCTTCTGCTCGTCCACGTTGACCTTGCCGACCTTGATGTCGCTGCGCTCAAGCGCGATCTCCTCCACGATGGGCACGACCATGCGGCACGGCCCGCACCACGGTGCCCAGAAATCCAGCAGCACGGGCTTTTCGGACTCCATCACTTCGCTCTGGAAGCTCTCTTTTTCGATGTTGATGGCAGACATATGTGCGTCCTCCTGCTTTCATTTGTTTTCCGGGTTTAGTATACCACGAAGGCGGCAGAATATCTGTGGCAAAAGCAACAGAATTTGGAAAAGAAATGCCCTCCGCGCGGCACACAGCTGCGCGGAGGGCTTCGTCATCTGTCAGGGTTCCTGCGAGGAGATGGTGTTGACCGGGGTGATGCGGCCGCGGGAATCGAGCGTAAACACCGTCCAGGTGGTGCCCGCCTGCCCGGTGGGCACGCGGTAGGTGGCGGCGAGGCCGTCGCCCTGATACACGCGCACCATCGCGCCCGATGCACCAAGCGCCGTGGATGCGGCGTTGCCGCCGTTGCTGAAGTCATACACACTGTAGGTGTACGTCCCGTCTACGCCCTGATAGATGGAGATCGTTTCGGGGCCGTAGCCGTTGGTGTCGTCGAGATCGAGGTCGGCGCGGTGGCGGCCGAGCGAGTCGTCATAGCTGCGGTCGGAGTACCAGACGTGGAAATTGTCGCCGCGCAGATGCGAGTCGAGGTCGGCGGGTGTGGCGCTCCATGTGAGCACCACGCGCGTTTCGCCCTCTTTGAGCACGGGACTGAGCGTGAGCTGCCAGTTGGGTGCATACTCTTCAGGGAGCACTGCCACGTTGTGGTAGGCGGGCAGATACTCGTCCGCCTCCAGGTAGACGGTGTAGTACCCGTAGTCCAGCTCATCCAGCTGCACCGCGCCGTACTCGTCGGTCTGCGCGGTGAGCAGCGCACGCTCGTTCTCGTTGTTCCAGCCGGAGCGCAGCGTGAGCTTGGCGTTGGCCACGCTTTCGCCGTTGAGCGCATTGGTCACATGCAGGCTGATCCCCTCGCTCTGCGTGCCGTAGCGCGTTTCGTCGGTCTGCGGAATGAGGAGGAAGAGCTCGGTGTAGTGCTGCCCGCCGTCCTCCACGGTCTGCTCCGTGCGCACGCTGATGTGCGCGGGCTCGTCGACGCAGAGGGCATATTCGCCCGCCGGGAGATTTTCCAGCGTGAAGCCGCCGTCGCTCGCCGTGGAGGTGAAGGCGATGAGGCAGTCAACCTTGCTGACGGTTTTATAGAGCCGGACGGTCGCGCCGGGCAGGGGTGACGTGTCGCCATAGGGCAGATACCCCGACACCACGCCGCTCAAGCTTGCCGTGCCGCTCTCGTTTTCCAGCAGCTGCCGCCACGTTTTGAAGGCGCGGCTGTGCGTCTTTTGATACGCCGTGCGCAGGATCTCGATGGCGGCGTTCTTGTCGCCCAGCTCCAGATACGCCGAGGCGAGGCGGGCATAGGCTTCCTTATTGTACGGGCGGCGTTCGCGTGCGGCCTGATAGTCACTCAGCGCAGCGGAGAAATCGCCCAGCGCGGCGTTGGCATCGCCGCGTCCCAGATACGCCTTGGCGCGCGGCTCGATGTCGATGGCAGCATCGAAGGCCAGCACGGCCTCGCGGTAGCTGCCCGCGTCCAGAAAGCGCTCGCCCAGGTCAAGCGTGGCGTTGTAGGCGCGCGCCTTGCCTGCAAGGCCAAGAATGGACAGCACCAGCAGCAGCGCCAGCGCCAGCGCGCCCAGCGTGAGCACCAGACGGTTCACGCCCTTCGTGCCCAGCTGCCGCTTTTTGCCGATGCGAAGCGTTTTGTTCTCCGCGTCCCAGACAAAGAGCTTTTTGCGGGGCTTGCGCTCTTTCTTGGGCTTTTCGGGTTTGGGCGGCCTGGGCTCTTTGGGTGGCTTTTCCGCCTTTTCCTTCTTTTTGCCAAAGCCCAGATGATAAGGCTCTGCCACGGGGACCTTTTCCACCTCGGGCGCTTTGGGCTCTGCCGCGGGCGCAGCCTCAGGCGGTGTGCCGACGGGCGGCGTGTTTGTCCCGTTTCCGTTCTTCTCGTTGTTCTCAATGGATCCCATGTGCGTCCTCCTGCTCAGTTGTCCAAAACGGACTGCATCAGATTGCCGTCGCCGTCATACGTCTCATAGCCGATATAGCTCCCGTTGTCGTCGTAGAGGCTCACTTCCCGCCAATCAAGCTGCCCTTCGGAATCATAACTGCAATATTCCGTTCGCTGGCCCTGCTCGTTGTAGGTCATCGTCGTATAGCCCCAGCGGGTGCCGTCGGGGGCAAAGTCGTCATTGCGGATCTCGTTGCCCTGCTCGTTGTAGGTCATCGTCGTATAGCCCCGGCGGGTGCCGTCGGGGTCAAAGTAGTCATAGCGGATCTCGTTGCCCTGCGCGTCGTAGGTGTGCAGCATTGTGGTGCCGGCCTCACCGTCCAGCTTATAATGCGTCTCGCGGGAGACGCGGCCATCGGCATCGTACTCGTATGCGATCTTGCCGACCGCGCCGTCATCGTTATTATGGTAATAGTCGATAAGGCGCCTCCCTGCATCGTCATAGGCGCAGTCGACATGCCCGGTCTGCGCGCCGGAGGCATCAAAGGAGGTTACGCTGGTCACTTTCCCCTGCGCATTGTAGGTGAAGGTGTGGTGCCAGAGCAGGTTCCCCTCGCCGTCGTAGCTGCTTCTGCGGCGGAGCTTGCCGGCGGAGTCGGTCACGCTGCCGCTTTGCAGCTCGGCGAGCTTGTCGGCGATGGACGTGTCGCCGCCCGTCTTTTCCAGGCCAAGCTCCAGAATTTTGCGCGCCTTGTCCACGTCGCCGCGGCGGATGTACACATCTGCAGCGCCCAGATACGCCGCAGCGTTTGTCTCGTCATAGGAAAGCACGGCCTCGTAATCTGCCAGCGCGAGGGCCAGCGTGCTTTCCGTCTCACCGGAGAGCAGATACGCATTTGCGCGCCCCAGATAGGCGTCGGTGCCCTTCGGGTCGATCTCGATGGCGGCGGTGAAAGCGAGGATGGCTTCCTCGTAATTGCCGTCGCTCAGGTAGCGCACGCCAAGGTCAAGCTGCGCGTCATATGTGGTTGCCTCGGTCTTGGCACAGGCAGAGAGCAGCAGCGCAAGGGCAAGCAGCAGCGGGTAAAGCGTTCTTTTCATGTGTTCTTCTCCTCAGTTCTGTTCCAAAAGCTCGGTTTCGCCGCCCAGCAGCTCCGTCTCGCCGCTTAAAAGCTCGGTTTCGCCGCTTAAAATCTCCGTATCGCCCGCGTGGATGGGCTGGGTAAGAAGCTCGGTCTCGCCGCCGTTCATCGGCTCGGTGATCAGCTCGGTCGCGCCGCT
>CAYPLM010000041.1:0-11033 GCA_964411575.1 uncultured Oscillibacter sp.
CGAAGGTCACCTATTTCGCCGGCCCCGATGGCTACATCCACGATCCCGACGGCGTGTCCACCGACGAGAAGCTCAACTTCATCCTCGAGATGCGCGCCAAGGATCCCATGCACTGCAAGCCCTATGCTGACAAGTTCGGCGTTGAGTTCGTCGAGGGTCAGAAGTGCTGGGGCGTCAAGGATGTCGACGTGTACATGCCCGCCGCCACCCAGAACGACGTCAACATGGAGTGGGCCAAGAAGATCGCTGAGTCCGGTGTTCCTTACTACATCGAAGTCGGCAACATGCCCACCACCAACGATGCTCTTGAGTTCCTGAAGGGCCAGAAGCACCTGCTGGTCGCTCCTTCCAAGGCCGTTAACGCCTGCGGCGTGTCCGTCTCCGAGCTCGAGATGGCGCAGAACGCCCAGCGCATCTACTGGACCGCCGAGGAAGTCGACGCCAAGATGCAGGCGATCATGAAGAACATCTACGACGCTTCCGTCGAGGCTGCCGAGCGCTACGGCCTGGGCTACGACCTCGTCGCCGGCGCCAACATCGCTGGCTTCCAGAAGGTCGCCGATGCCATGATGGCTCAGGGCATTTTCTAAGCCGAACGAATCATTCTATGCAAAAAAGAAGGACGCCGCAAGGCGTCCTTCTTTTTTGCAATGGTCAAAACCGGCTGACACCGCTTTTCAAGGCGGTTCGCAGTCCGCTGCGGCGCACTCGCGTGGGCTGATAAGAGTTCTTACAACGCACAGACGGCGGAGAAAACTTTACATCTGTGGACGCGAAGCGCCGCGGGGGCTTTGCAGTCTAATCGCCGCATGCGCCAGCGTGCGGCGATTTTTCGGCCATTTGGAGCGGTGAAGCCGCGCTTTGACGACCCGCACGGTGCAGTTTCTGCGTCGACATGCAGAATGACGGAGAGAAAATTGCAAAATTCCTTGTAAACCGAAGGGAGCTGTGGTATAATTACTATTGGACTATTACGATCGGGAGGAATACTACTTGGACACCCTGCTTGCTGCGCTGCGCTCGATCGATCTTTCTTCACTGCTGGACGCGGTTTTGCGCGTGGCTGCGGTGCTGCTGTGCCTCACCGTGCACGAGACCTGCCACGGCCTTGCCGCCCGCGCGCTGGGCGACCCGACGGCAAAGCGGGCGCACCGGCTCAGCCTCAACCCGCTGCAGCATATCGACTGGTTTGGCTTTGCGTGCATGCTGCTGCTTGGCTTCGGCTGGGCAAAGCCCGTGCCGGTGGATATGCGCTACTTCAAAAACCCCAGGCGCGGCATGGCGCTCACGGCGCTCGCCGGGCCGGTCTCAAACATTCTTTTGGCAGTGGTGCTGCTGCTGGGCGGGCGCGTGCTGTATGACTTTGCGCCCTACACGCCATTTTGGAACGGGCTTTTCAGCTTTCTGCTCACGGCGGCCATGCTCAGCGTGGGTCTGGGTGTGTTCAACCTGATCCCCCTCCCGCCACTCGACGGGTCAAAGGTGCTTTTTGCGCTGCTGCCCGAGCGAGCCTATGTGACGCTCATGCGCTACGAGCGCTATGGGATGCTTCTTTTGTACGCGCTGGTGTTTTTCGGCGCGCTGGACAACTTCCTCGGCGGCGCCGTATACGCGGTGTACGAGCTGCTCGTCGAGTGGATCTACTTCTGAGGTAACGATGGACAACCCTATCTATAAGCTTGAAGGCGTGGTGCACGAGCGCAGCGCCGAGGCTTTGCAGGATTTTGAAGGCCCGCTGGATCTGATCCTGTTTCTTCTCTCAAAAAATAAGATCGAGATCGAAAACATCCCCATTGCGCTTATTTTGGAGCAATATCTTGCCTATCTTGAGCAGCGCAAGCTGTTTGATCTGGAGATCGCCAGCGAATTTATTACCATGGCCGCGCATCTGATGTACATCAAAACGCGCATGCTGCTGTCCATCGAGGACGAGGAGGCGCAGACCGAGGTGGAGGAGCTGATCCGTTCGCTCGAGGAGCGGCGGCAGAAGGACACCTACCTGCGTGTGCGCGCCGTTACCGAGCGGCTTGGGCCGATGAGCGAGTTCGGACGTAACGCCATGACCCGCCCGCCCGAGCCGATGCAGCGCGGAAAGGTGTACCATTACGACCACGACCGCGCCGATCTGGTGCTTGCCATGCAGGGCATGCTCGACCGGGCCGAGCGTCTTGCCCCGCCCCCGCGCGAGGCGTTCGAAAAGATCGTGCAGCGTGAGCCCTACTCCGTGGCCGACAAGGCCGCCGAGATCGTGCGCCGCATTAAAAACTTCGGCATGACGCGCTTTCTGCTGCTGTTTCGCGGGGCAAAAAGCCGCAGCGAGATCGTGGCCACCTTTATGGCCGTGCTCGAGCTGTGCCGCGCGCGTGTGATCAGCCTCGCAGGCTCCGATGTGGACTGTACCGTCACCTGCGACGCCGACGCGCCCGAAACCTATACATTGTGAGGATTTGACCTTGGAAAGCTATGACATCAAGGAGCTTCGCTCGGCGATGGAGGCTATTTTATTCGCCTCCGGCGAGCCGGTGGAGATCGAGCGCATCTGCCTTGCGCTTACGCTCGACCGCCCCACGGCTGAGCAGGTGCTCACCCAGTTGGCCGATCAGTACGCCTACGAGCGGCGCGGCATCCGTCTTGTGCGCATGGAAAGCGCCTACCAGCTCTGCTCTGCGCCAGAATACGGCGACGTGATCCGCCGCGCGTTTGAGATTCGGAAGAACGCAAAGCTCAGCCAAAGCGCGCTGGAGGTGCTCACCATCATCGCCTACTTCCAGCCCACCACCCGTGCCTACGTCGATCAGGTGCGCGGGGTGGACAGCTCGTACACCATGGGGCTTTTGCAGGACAGAAAGCTCATCGAAGAGTGCGGACGGCTGCAGGTGCCGGGGCGTCCCCGGCTGTACCGCACCACGCGAGAGTTTCTGCGCGTGTTTCACCTCAGCTCGCTCGACGAGCTGCCCGAAATGCCCGGTCTCGAGGCCGACGGACAGCTGCGTCTGGGGGCAGACGGCTCCATTGAGGATGCAGCCGCCGCTGTGTCTGCGGAAGAATGACGAAAGGGGAGAGCGGACATCATCGTTTTGAAGATCATCGGATATGTGCTGCTGGGACTTCTGGCACTGCTGCTGCTGATTTTGCTGCTGCCGCTGGGCGCCGAGCTGCGCTTTGGTGCGGCAACTGAGGTGCGCGTGTGCATCGGTCCGCTGCGCCTTACGCCGGAAAAGCTGGTGTCCCTGAAGAAAAAAAAGCAGCCGCCGCCCGCACAGGCGCAGCAGCCTTCGCAGCCCGCACCTGCACCTTCAAAGCAGAAAAAAGCCCGCTTTCCCAAGCCCACCGTGGATGAGGTTTTTGATCTGGTCGGCACGGCGCTGCATGCGCTGGGCAGGGCGCTGCGCCGGCTTTGTCGGGGTGTGCACCTCGACCCGCTGGAGGTGAGCCTCACCCTCGGTGGAGGCGACCCGGCGGAGCTCGCTAAAAACTGTGGCTATGTCAACGCTGCGCTGTGGACGTTTATGCCGCAGCTTGAAAAGCTCTTCACCATTCCCGACCCCTGCATCGGCGTGTGCGCGGATTTTGAGGGCGGGGGAACGCGCGCCGAGGGGCATGTGGGCGTGCGCCTGTGGCCGATAACGCTAGTGATCATGGCGCTGGTGCTGGCCTGGCCGCTGCTGAGGTGGTATCGCCGGTTCAGAAAAGCGCACAAAAACGATCCTGTCCCTGCGCCTTCTGCAGAGGCTCCGGCAGAGCAACCAACAAAGGAAAACCTGAGTGCATAACATAAAGGAGTAAGCAAGCATGGAAAACATCGAAAAGAAAGCCCCTCTGAGCGACCTTGTCGACACTGCGATGTCCCGTATCCGCGAAATGGCCGACTCCAACACCATCGTTGGCACCCCCATCAACACGCCCGACGGTGTGACCGTGATCCCCATCTCCCGCGTGAGCTTCGGCTTTGGCAGCGGCGGCGGGTACGGTAAGACAGCCGGCAACTTCACCGGCGGGACCGGCGGCGGCGTGCGCATCGAGCCGGTGAGCTTTTTGATCATCAAGGATGGCATCACCCGCGTGCTGCCGGTGAGCGTTCCGGCGATCAACACGGTGGATCGCGTGCTCGAGCTGGTGCCCGAGGTGCTCGACCGCGTGGAAAATTTGGCAGCAAAAAAGCGTGAGGAGAAAGATGTGTTCTAAATCCGGGCATACTAAGATCATCTGCTGAAGGAAAGGATGATCTGAGATGCTTTGCCGGGTGAGGAGCGCAGCGCTTTGTCTGCTGCTTGCTGTAACGCTTTGTCTGCCCTGCCGCGCCGTGGAGATGCCGCAGGTGAGCGCGCACGCATGGGTGCTGGTGGAGGCCGAAAGCGGGCGCGTGCTGCTTTCGCACAATGAGACGCAACAGCGCAGCATTGCCAGCACCACCAAGCTGATGACCGCGCTGGTCGCGCTCGAGCACAACACGCCCGGCGAGTGCGTCACCGTAAAGCCGGAGCATCTGGTAGAGGGCTCGTCGATGTACCTGCGCGCAGGGGAGGAGCTGACGCTTGAGGCGCTGCTCTACGGGCTTCTGCTCGCCTCCGGAAATGACGCAGCAGAGTGCATCGCTGCGCACTGTGGCGGTGACACGGCCACCTTCGTCGGGTGGATGAACGAAAAGGCCGCCGCGCTCGGCATGACCCATACGCATTTTGCAAACCCCAGCGGGCTCGACGCGCCGGGACACTATTCCTGTGCGCTCGATATGGCGCGCCTGGCCGCTGCCGTGCTGCAAAACCCCACGCTTGCGCGCATCGTGGCCACGAAAAGCGCCGTGGTCGGCGGGCGCACGCTTACCAATCACAATAAGCTCCTCGCGCAGCGCGCCGACTGCATCGGCCTGAAAACCGGCTACACCGGCGACGCCGGGCGCACACTCGTCACCGCCTGTGAGCGCGGCGGCATGCGTCTGCTTTGCGTCACGCTCAATGACGGAAACGACTGGGCCGACCACAGCGCCCTGCACGATTTTGGCTTTTCTGCTTACACACGCAACGCTGCGGTGCGCGCGGGTGAGTACTTTGGCACGGCGGCTGTGACCGGCGGCGAGGCAGCGGAGGTGCCGCTCGTGGCGGCGGAGGACTTTTTCTGGCCGCTGTGCGAGGGCGAGACGCTTTACGTCACGGTGCAGCAGGACGAGCTTTGCGCGCCGGTGCACGCAGGTGACGCAGCGGGCGAGCTGATCGTCTCGCTGAACGGGCAGGAGCTTGGCTGCGTGCCGCTCGTGGCGGCGCAGGAGGTAGCAGTGCCTGCGCCGGAGAAGGGCTTTTTCGCCCGACTGCTTGAAAAACTGCTCAGCAAAGGAGAGTAATGTGGCTGAACGGATACAAAAGCTGATCGCCTCGGCCGGTCTTTGTTCCCGCCGCACGGCGGAGGAGTGGATCGCCGCCGGGCGCGTGCGTGTCAACGGCGAGCTTGCCGTGCCGGGCACACAGGCGCAAAGCGGCGATGAGATCACGGTGGACGGCGTTCCCCTGCCGCGCGAGCCCAGGCGTTACCTGATGCTCAACAAGCCGCGTGGCTATGTCACCACGCTCAGCGACGAGCAGGGGCGGCCGACGGTGGCGGAGCTTGTGAAAGGCTGCGGTGCGCGGGTGTTTCCCGTCGGGCGGCTCGACCTCGACTCGGAGGGGCTGCTGCTGCTGACCAACGACGGTGCGTGGGCACAGCGTCTGCTGCATCCGCGCTACCGGATCGACAAGGTGTACGAGGTGGTCGTGGCCGGAGCGGTGGAGGGTGCGGAAAAGCGTCTGGCTGCTCTGCGCAGCATCGACGGCGAGTCCATTGCGCCCGCACAGGTGAAGCTTCTGCGCCGGGGGCGCGAAACGGCGCTGCTCTCCGTCACCATTCATGAAGGAAAAAATCGCCAGATCCGGCGCATGTGCGCTGCGGTGGGGCTGCACGTCAAGCAGCTGCGCCGTGTGCAGGAGCATGCGCTTTCTCTGGGCGCGCTGCCGCCGGGGCAGTGGCGCGAGCTGACTGCGCAGGAGCTTTCCATCCTGCAGACCGAAGGAAAAGAGTAGAAAAAATGGCAAAAAGCAATATTTTACACACCATCGAAAACGAAATGGACAACTTCTCCAAGGGGCAGAGGGCGATCGCCAACTTCATCCTTGACAATTACGACAAGGCTGCTTTTATGTCTGCCACCAAGCTAGGGCTACTGGTGCATGTGAGCGAGTCAACTGTGGTACGCTTTGCCATGCAGCTTGGCTATGACGGCTATACCAGCATGCAGCGCGATTTGCAGGAGCTGATACGCGGCAGATTGACGAGCTTGCAGCGCATGCAGTCCAACGGAATCGAGCTTGAGGGCGCCGACCTGATGGTGGGTGTGCTGCAGCGGGATCTGGTCAGGCTGCGCCACGTTGTGGAGCACGCTGACGGCGAGGCGTTTGAGCGCGCGGTGGAGACGGTGGTCAACGCGCGGCGGATCTATATCGTGGGCTTCCGCTCCTCGTCCTTCCTCGCGGGGTACTTAAACTTCTATTACCGCCTCATCTTTAATAATGTCACGCTGGTGCAGGGCGGCGCGGCGGGCACCTTTGACCAGATGTTCCGCGTGCGCGAGGGCGACGTGGTGATCGTCATCTCCTTCCCGCGCTATTCCGAGCTTGCCATCAAGGCGCTCGAATTTGCACACGACCGCGGCGCGCAGATCGTCGGCATCACCGACAGCGAGATCTCCCCCATCTGCGAAATGGCCGACACGGCGCTTCTGGTGCGCAACGAGATGATCTCCTTTATCGACTCGCTCTCCGCGCCGATGAGCATGGTCAACGCGCTCATTCTGGCCACGGCACAGCGCAAGGGCGCAGACGTGAGCGCCGCTTTTGAGGAGATGGAAGAGGTGTGGGAGCGCTTTAGTATTTTTGGAAAGGTAGAAGATGTGTAAGCAGATCGTTGTGATAGGCGGCGGTGCAGCGGGCATGATGGCCGCGATCCGGGCTGCCGAGTGCGGGGCGGAGGTCACGCTGCTCGAACCGAACGAGCGCCTTGGAAAAAAGCTGAATATCACCGGCAAGGGGCGCTGCAATGTCACCAACGACAGCGGCCTCGAGGAGCTGCTGGCCAACATCCCCTGCAATGCGAAATTCCTTTACAGTGCTTTCTCCCGCTTTGACGGACGCGCCGCTATGGCCTTTTTTGAGGGGCTGGGCGTGCCGCTGAAGGTGGAGCGTGGGAAGCGCGTTTTCCCCGTGTCCGACCGCTCGTTTGACGTGAGCGCCGCGCTTGAGCGGCACTTGCGCGCGTTGCGCGTCAAGCTCGTGCGCGAGCGTGCGCTTGCGCTTTTGACGCAGGATGGGCGCGTATGCGGCGTGCAGGGAGAGAAGGGCGACCACCCGGCCGACGCGGTGATCGTGGCCACGGGCGGCGTTTCGTACCCGGCCACCGGCTCCACGGGCGACGGCTATCATCTGGCCGAGTCGGTGGGGCACAGCATCGTGCCGCCGCGTCCGTCGCTCGTGCCGCTCGAGAGCAGCGACGGCTTTTGCGCTGAGCTGCAGGGGCTGGCGCTGAAAAACGTGCGCCTGAGCGTTAAAAATGCCAAAAACAAGGTCATTTTCGACGAGCTGGGCGAGCTTCTGTTCACCCATTTCGGCATCAGCGGGCCGCTGGTGCTGTCGGCAAGCGCCATGCTGCGCGGTGCTCCGGCCGAGAGCTTTCGCTTCTCGCTCGACCTTAAGCCCGCGCTCGACGAGCAGAAGCTTGAGGCACGGTTGCTGCGCGACTTTGCCGAGCGCGCCAACCAGACCTGTGCATCCATGATCGGCGGTCTGGTGCCGCGCAGTCTCGGGCCGGTGCTGCTGCGCCGCTGCGGCATTCCCGCAGACGAGCGCGTCAACGCCGTCACGCGCGAGCAGCGCCGTGCGCTTTTGACCATGCTCAAGGCGTTTTCCATCCCCGTCAGCGGCACGCGCAGCGTCACTGAGGCCATCGTCACCTCCGGCGGCGTGAAGGTCGGCGAGCTCGACCCGAAGACCATGGCCTCCAAAAAGTGCGCGGGGCTTTATTTTGCCGGCGAGGTGATCGACGTGGATGCCTACACCGGCGGCTTCAACCTGCAGATCGCCTGGGCGACCGGGCGCGCCGCGGGCGAGGCTGCGGCGCAATAACCGGAAAGTGATTTTACTTTACATAGACTGAGAGGGCTGCGGAAACCATGAATCAGCAAACGCACTATGCCGTCGCCATCGACGGCCCTGCCGGCGCGGGAAAAAGCACGCTGGCGCGCGCGGCGGCGGCCGCGCTTGGCATTCTTTATGTTGACACCGGCGCGATCTACCGCACCATTGGCTACGCGGTGTACTGCCGTGGGCTCGACCCGCACGACGCTGCTGCGGTGGAGGCGCTGCTGCCCGCGCTCGATGTGTCCATGACGCACGGCGAAAACGGAGAGCAGCACATGCTTTTGAACGGGCAGGATGTCTCGCGCGAGATCCGCCTGCCGGAAATGTCGATGTACGCAAGCGCCGTGTCGGCGCTGCCGTGCGTGCGCGCTTTCCTGCTGGAAATGCAGCGCGCGCTTGCCCGCCGCCAGAGCGTCATCATGGACGGGCGCGACATCGGCACCGTAGTGCTGCCGCAGGCGGAGGTAAAGGTGTTTCTCACCGCGTCAAGCGAGGTGCGCGCCCGGCGCCGCTGCCTTGAGCTTGAGCAGCGCGGCACGCCGCGCCCCTATGACGAGGTGCTCGCCGAGCTTGTCGAGCGCGACTACAACGACAGTCACCGTGCCGCCGCGCCGCTGCGTCAGGCAGAGGATGCCGAGCTGCTTGACACCTCCGCACTTGACTTTACGCAGAGCCTCGAGGCGCTGCTTGCGCTGATCCGGAGGAACGTGCGATGAACGCCTTTTTCCGCTTCATTTATTATACGGTGGGAAAGCCTTTAAAGTGGGTGTTCCGCGTGGAGGCAGTGGGTGCGGATAAGCTGCCCCATTCGGGCGCGCTGCTATGCCCCAATCATGCCAGCGACATCGACCCGGTGCTTATCCTCATGTGCCTCCCGGCGGACTACCGTCTGCATATCATGGCCAAAAAGGAGCTGTTTCAAAACCCAATCAAGGCGTGGTTTTTCCGCAAGGTGGGGGCGTTCCCTGTCAACCGCGAAGGAGTGGACATCAAGGCCGTGAAAACCGCCATGCAGAGCATCGAGCAGGGGGACAACCTTCTCGTATTTCTGGAGGGAACGACCATCCACAACGGCATCGGCACCGTGGACGGTCTGCCTGCGCACGCGCATGCCGGCGTTGCCATGATTGCCGTGCGCACGGGCGCGACGCTCATCCCTGTGTTTGCCGACGGGGAGAAAAAGCCCTTCCGCAAAACGCGCATCATCTTCGGCGAGCCCTACGAGCCGGTATATACCGGGCGGCGCGGCACGTCGGAGGAGCTGCAGAAGATCGCCGACGACGTGCTTGAGCGCGCCTATGCGCTCGGCGGTCAGGCTGTGGGAGGAAAGCCGCTGTGAACGTGACGCTTGCACAGACGGCGGGCTTTTGCTACGGCGTGGAGCGCGCGGTAGCGTTGGCGCGCGAGACGGCGCAGGGCGGCAGCTGCGCCATGATGGGGGAGATCATCCACAACGATGCCGTCATCGGGGAGCTTGCCGCGCAGGGCATGCGCTGCATCAGCAGTGCGCAGCAGGCGCAGCCGGGCGAAACGGTGCTGCTGCGCTCGCACGGTGAGCGGCGCGAGGTGGTGGAGGCGCTGCGCGCGCGCGGCGCGCAGATCGTGGATGCGGCCTGTCCCAACGTGCTGCATATCCGCAGCCTCATCATGCAGGCCGAGCAGCAGGGACGGCAGGTGCTGCTCATCGGCGAGGCCGAGCACCCAGAGCTTCTCGGCTTTGCCAGCTGGTGCACGCACGCGCTGGTGTTCGGCAGTCCCGAAGAGGTGGACAATTGGGTATACAGCCCGGCATTTTCGGTCGATATGCCCATCTCAGTGGCCGCACAGACCACCTGTATTCGTGCGCTTTTTGAAAGTTGCGTAAAAATTCTAAAAAAACAGTGTACAAATCTAAAAATCCATGATACAATATGCAATGCTACGCAAAGGCGGCAGCAGGAAGCGGCGTCCATCGCCGCCAGCGCTGACGTGATGGTGGTGGCAGGCGACCGCAAAAGCGCCAACACCCGACACCTGACTGAGATTTGCCGGGGGCTTTGTCCGCGTGTTTATCAGATCGAAAACGCGGCAGAGCTTCAATCAGATTGGTTTACCGGCTGTCGGACGGCGGGGCTCACCGCGGGAGCATCCACCCCAGCGGGCATCATTAAGGAGGTAGTAACAACCATGACGGAAGAAATCAAGACCACTGAAGGAACGGAGTCCTTCGAAGAACTGCTCGAAAAATCGTTCAAGACTTTAAATATGGGAGAAAAGGTGACCGGCATTGTCACCGCTGTCAGCCCCACCGAGGTGCAGCTCGATGTGGGCGCCAAGCAGGCAGCGTACATCAAGGCCAGTGAGCTGAGCGACGATCCCAACGCCAAGCCCGAGGACATCGTCAAGGTCGGCGACGAGATCGAAGCCTACATTTATCGCGTGAGCGATGTGGACGGCGTGGCGGAGCTGTCCAAGAAGCGTCTCGACGCCGTGAAGGTGTGGGAGAACATCGAAAATGCCGTTGAGGAAAAGACCACCCTCGAGGGCACTGTCACCGGCGTGAACAAGGGCGGCCTGGAAGTGTCGGTCAAGGGCGTGCGCGTGTTCGTGCCCGCATCTCAGAGCGGCATGCCCAAGGATGCCGACCTGAGCGAAATGGTCAAGCAGAAGGTTCAGCTGCGCGTCACCGAGGTCAACCGCGCCCGCCGCCGCGTCGTCGGCTCCATCCGCGCCGTTGCCAACGAGGCTCGTCAGGCTGCGCAGGCTGCCATCTGGGAAAACATCGAGATCGGCAAGCGCTACACCGGCACCGTCAAGTCCATGACCAGCTACGGCGTGTTCGTCGACATCTGCGGTGTGGACGGCATGGTGCACATCTCCGAGCTGAGCTGGAGC
>CAYPLM010000042.1:0-10929 GCA_964411575.1 uncultured Oscillibacter sp.
TCATTGCAACGGTTTTCGGCAAAGGCTACCGTTTCCAGAAATCGCGTTGACGTGCTGCCGTCCAGTTTGTCAAAGAGGAAGGGCTCTCCATAGATAGTCTGGCGGTTTCTGGTTTGCCAAATACTGAATACTCAACGATCTTTCATTAACACGGTTCTATCGGTCTCTGGCTCTTCCTCAGTCGCTTCAGGACGCGCCTGTAGAGTTTCGTTCCGTTGGGGGCGCCCCTGTGCGCTTCGAAGCGCCTGCGCCGCCCTGAGGGACAGGCCGTCGTCGAGCGCAAATATTATGGCAAACTGCGGCTACGAGATATTACCACTTTCCTATTGATGTCATGGGTTGGATGTGCTAGACTACGGCTCGTTCCCTTCTAGGTGTCGGGTCTTTGTGTCGTCAGTCGGGGACATCGTTCTTTAACATAGGCCGGCTTTCCGACAGTCGGCTGCCAAGTGATGGAGTGTGCCGTTACGGTGCTAGTCTCCATCACGACCACCATCGGGCGTAGAGCGCAGATGGTGCCGACGAGGCCGAAAGTCTGTCGTCGGGGCGTACGCAACAGCGTATTGAGCTTCAGGAGAAAACCGCTAATTTTCACTGTATGGGGCGAGATACGATGGTGCGCTACGTGGTTAATCCACGCGGCGCACTCTCTATCATATTTCATACAAGGCTCTTAGCGGTGCCTCTCCTGAGATAGGATTTGGGGAGTGCGTCGCACTATGTTCCCGTGCGTGACTCTCCTGTTTTAAACGAAGGAGGTTTGCATATGGGAATGGACATGATTAGGGGTCTGACCGAAGAAGAGGTCGAGGCCAGCCGTGCAAGACATGGATCGAACGAGTTGACGCCTCCGGCGAAGGCTCCGTTCTGGAGGCAGTGGGTCGAGAAGTTCAACGACCCCACAATCATAATACTTTGCGTCTGCGCGGCGATTGCAATTGCCCTCGGACTGTTGAACGGGACGATGCCGTGGGACGGTGTGGCCATATTCATTGCGGTGGCAATTGCCACGCTTGGCGGGACGTGGAGCGAGTACAAGGCCGACAAAGCTTTTGAATTGCTGAAGAAGGATGGCGACAGAAGACCGGTCAAGGTGCATCGTTCAGGCTCTTTTCACACGATACCTTCTACAGAGGTCGTGGTTGGCGACGTCGTGCTTCTTGAAAGTGGAGATAGGGTGCCTGCGGACGGGCGTATCGTGGAATCCATAGACGCGCATTTCGACGAGTCGTTGATGAGCGGCGAGTCGGAGGCGGTGTGCCGTAGGGAAGGGGAGGGTACTGCTAGCGTTGCGACTGGCGGCACGTATCTGGTCTCCGGCTCCGCGACAATCGTCGTGGAGAAAGTCGGCGACAATTCCGAACTCGGTGTCTTGGCGAGTTCCCTTGGACGTCCGTGGGTGTGTCCGGACGAAAGTCATGCGAAGCGATATCGCGCATCTGGCAAATGTGACGTGTGCGGGAAAGAACTTGTTGAGAGCGAGGAACCGCCTACACCTCTGCAGAAACGTCTGGCGGGGCTTGCAAACTCCATTAGCGTATGGGGTACGATCGCGGCTGTGCTGATATTCGTCGCGCTTGTAGGATGTCAGGCGTTCAGCATCGTGAGGGCATCTGCGTTGCCGGTCACCCGAGCGGCCTTCTCTGCTTCCGTGTGGCCGCTTCTCGTGTTCGCTGCCATTGGAATCGCGGGACTGAAGATCCTGTCCATTGAGGACAAGTCAAAATGGGTTGTTGGATGGCTGGCGGCCATTGTTGTGGCAACTGCATTTGCATGGTTTTCGGGAGCGGAGGCTCTTGCGGCCGTCAAGGCCGTCATGCAGTTTTTCATGGTTGCCGTGACGATCATAGTCGTTGCAGTCCCAGAAGGGCTGCCGCTGGCGATTGTCATTGCGCTGGGACTTGGAATGCGCAAGATCCGCGAGGACAACAATCTTGTCCGCAAGATGGTTGCGACGGAGACCGTCGGCTCCGCGACGGTCATATGCTCTGACAAGACTGGTACGCTCACCATGAACAGGATGAGCGTTTCCTCTGTGGAATTCGAGCGGGGCATGGAGAAGCCGGCGGCGGAAAGGCTCTTTGCGCTTGTGGGCGCAGTGAACTCCACTGCGGAACTTGAAAGGACTGCCGATGGCGAACGGTTCTCCGGGAATCCCACGGAGTGTGCCGTGCTTTCGTTCCTCAAGGCCAAGGGAGTGGACTATGCGGATTTGCGTAATGGATATAAGGCGATCGACAGGGTGACCTTCTCCGCCGACCTTAAGATGATGGCAACGCTCGTATCTGATGGCGAGCGGACGATTCTGCTCGTCAAGGGGGCTCCGGAGCGGGTGTTTTCCAAGTGCGCGTCGGTTTCCGATCATATGAAAGACGTTGTGTCCGGCATGGCCGAAAATGCCGTCCGGTCCTTGGCGTTCGCTTACAGGGAAATGCCGAAGCAATGTGTCCGCATCGAGAATGGCATTGATTCGGGACTCACGCTTATCGCTATCGTAGGTCTTTCAGACCCCATTCGCGACGACGTGCCTAACGCTGTCGCCAAGTGTGCCGCGGCTGGAATAGACGTGAAGATGGTGACTGGCGACCATCCTCTCACCGCCCACGCCATAGCCGAACGAATCGGAATGCTGAAGGACGGCGACATTGAGATGACAGGCGACGAATTTGCGGCGGAAGACGATGAAAGCCTGATGGCAAAACTTCCGTCTCTGCGGATAGTTGCCCGTGCCAAACCGTCGACTAAAGTTCGAATGGTTGAGCTTCTTCAGCGCATGGGGGAAGTCGTCGCCATGACCGGTGACGGAACGAACGACGCACCGGCGCTCCGTAAGGCAGATGTTGGCATCGCGATGGGACTTCGTGGTACTGATGTCGCGAAACAGGCCTCGGACATCGTTTTGACGGACGACAATTTCGGGAGTATTCTCAAGGCAGTTCACTGGGGACGGACACTGTACGAGAATCTGCAAAAGTTCGTACAGTTCCAGCTTACGGTCAACCTCTCCGCGCTTGGAATCGCTTTTATCTCTCCGATCATCGCCACGCTATTTCCAGACGTCGGATTTGAGATCCAGCCTCTTACTGTGCTGCAGTATCTGTGGATCAATCTCATCATGGATACGCTCGCCGCTGTTGCATTCGGACTTGAACCGCCTCGCGCCGAAACGCTTGCGATGAAACCGAAATCAGCCGCCGAGCCATTTCTCACAAAGACGATGCTTCTGAACATCATGGTGCTTGGCACGTACTTCATCGCACTGATTCTTGCTGTGGAGGCGTTCGATCTTCTCGGCCTTTCGGCGTATGAGGGGAAGGTCTCTCCGGAACGGTTCGCGCTGATGAAGTCCTCCGTGGTGTTCAATTGCTATGTGTGGTTCCAGATATTCCACATGTTCAATGCTCGCAGCGTGCAGCCTGGCGCCTCTGCATTCGGCGACATCATTAGAAGCCGCAGTTTCTTCGCCATCATGGCGCTTGTCGCGGTAGTTCAGTTCGCCATGATCCAGTTCGGCGGTCCAGCGCTGAACACGACTGCGCTTCCGATCGGCATGTGGGTCAAAATACTTGGTCTTGGCGCGACGGCTGTTGTCGTCGGCGAAACGTTGCGGATTGTCCAGCGTGTAATGTACCTGTCGAAAAAGTGAGTTTCATTTGCAGACAACCAGATAAAGGAAAGGAATTCAAGGAATGGCGATCAATCTTCAGAAGGGCGAACGTGTTGACATTGGACTTCAGCACGTCACAGTTGGTCTCGGCTGGAATCCCAATGACAACGGAGGGGCGGATTTCGATCTTGACGCATCGGCGTTCATGCTGGGCGGAAATGGAAAACTGCCCGCAGACGAGTATTTCGTGTTCTACAACAACCAGATGTCGAAGGACGGTTCCGTCGCATCAAGCGGAGACGACACCACTGGCGGCAATAGCGAAGGCGGGGATGACGAGACTCTTGACATCCGACTTGATAAAGTCGCCGCCGAGATTCAGGAAATCGTATTCGTGGTGACGATTTACGACGCGATTGCACGCAAGCAAAATTTTGGCCAAGTACGCAACGCCTACATCCGCATATGCGACGCCAGCGTGGGCGAGGAGATATGTCGCTACGACCTTGACGAAGACTTCTCGACACAAAACGGAGTCGAATTCGGTCGTCTCTACCGTCGCGGAGGGAAATGGCGATTCGAAGCGATGGGCAACGGCAGCGTCTGCCGCAAGCCCTTTGGTCTCGAGGACTACGTTGAAAAATACAGATAGGGAGGCCGTTGGCTATGGCTATAAGACTTGAGAAGGGACAGACGATTAATCTTGAGAAGAAGGTCAACGACCTAAGCAAGGTCACGATTGGCCTTGGATGGAAGATTCGCGAAAAAAAGAAGGGATTTCTTGCGTCCTTGTTCGGAGGCGGAGACGACGAGGAGTACGATTTGGACGCCATCGCATTCATGCTCGGCGCAGACGGCAAGGTCGCAAGCCTGGGTAATCGTCTTGTAGGAGGCGACGTTGTGTTCTTCAACAGCATGCGGCATCCGTCTGGGACGGTGTGGTCGTGCGGCGACAACCTTGTCGGCGGGGATGGAAACAGCGACGACGAACAGATTGTCTGCCTTCTTGACAATGTCCCCTGGCAATATCAGAGAATCGTGTTCGTTGTGAGCATTTACAGAGGCATGGAGAAGGGACAGCGCTTCGGCGAAGTGGAGGGAGCGTACATTCGCGCAGTGGATGCGAAGGGGCGTGAAATGGCCCGTTATTCGCTTAGCGGCGAAACGGCGGCGGCGAACGCCCAGTCAGTGATCTTCGCCGAACTCTATCGCCATGGCGACGATTGGAAGTTTAGGGCGTTGGGCGAGCCGCGTTCCTGCGCCTCGTTCGTGGATGTGTTGAAGGAATATCTCTGAAAGGAAGATGAATGCAATGAGAAGATTGCCCGTATATCTGCTAGTAGATGTTTCCGGCTCGATGCATGGAGAGCCAATCGAATCCGTCAAGAGCGGTTTGCAAATGCTTGTTTCTGCGCTTCGCAAGGATCCGCAGGCCTTAGAAACTGCCTATCTCAGTGTCATAACGTTCGGGAACTCCGCCACGCAGACGGTGCCTCTCACGGATCTCGCCTCTTTCCAGATTCCCGAGATTTCAGCAGGAGGATGTACTGCACTCGGCGAGGCCCTTGATCTCGTGTGCGATTGTGCCGAACGCGAGGTCGTGAAGTCTACTTCGGACGTGAAAGGCGACTGGCGTCCGATGATGTTCCTGATGACAGATGGCGTACCGACAGACAATCCTAAATCGGGAATCGACCGCTTTCGCAAGATGAAATGGGGTGTCGCTGTCTCCTGCGCCGCAGGTTCGGGAGCGGACACAAAGTTGCTTGATCGCATTACGCCAGAATGCGTTGTATCCCTTGATACGGCAGATTCTGCATCGATAGCGGCATTTTTCAAATGGGTTTCAAGTTCGGTATCGATTTCCTCGAAAAGCGTGAACGACGCACACAAGGAGGTGGACGGACTCGACCAGCTTCCGCCGCCGCCGCCTGAAGTCAAGGTTGTCTAACGCGGTCATGCCGGACGCGGCGCGGATTGCGCTTCGTTCGGCTTTGCCTTTGAGGAGAAAGACCATGCGCCGGCAACCGGTGTATCTGCTGCTTGACACTTCTGGCTCAATGCGTGGTGAGCCGATAGAGGCAATGAAGGCGGGGTTGTCTTCGCTTCTTTCGGCATTGCGCCGCGACCCCATGGCACTTGATTCCGTCTGCCTGACAATAATAACCTTTGACAGGCAGGCACGTGTCCTGTGTTCGTTGACTCCGGCAGACCGACTTCAGATGCCTGACATAGAGATTCCGGAAGACGGGCCTACAATGCTTGGTGCGGCGTTAGAGCTGGCAATCGAAAGTGTGGAAAGGGATCTTGTGCGCCGCACCGCCACGGTACGTGGAGACTACAAGCCGATTCTGTTCGTGATGACCGACGGAAAGCCGTCGGACATAATGCTCTACCGCAAGATGTGCGAGAGAGTGCGCAACGGCCCGTTTGCTTCCGTTGTGGCCTGCGCCGCAGGTGTTAGGGGTAGCCAATTGCATCTGAAGATGCTTTGCGACACGGTGCTCGCCCTTGATACTGCGGACGCCGCGCAGTTCATGGCATTTTTCAGGTGGGTTTCGGAGACGATTGGGGAGACCGCCCGTTCGTCGCTTGCTGTCGAGACGAATCTTCCGCCGCCGCCGGCGGAGATCCTACCGCCATTGTAAAATGCCTTGGGGCATTCTTGTGAACGGCTTCTCTTATTGGAACTTGAACATGACTGGGAATGGAATTATGGAAGAAACTGAAAAGCCAATCGCTGAAAACGGAATGGGTAATCAGCAGGAGCGGGTATTCGCCGCGCCCTCTTCGGCTGAGCGGCATGGAAGTACGCCTTCCGCCATGCAGGATGCATTCGTGGAACATGACGTAAAAAGACTTCCCAATGTTACGTTGCCATGCCCGAACGGCGTCCTTGTGGACGTGGTGGCCTTCGTGCCTCGGAAAGTTTCCTTCGAGTCGCTCGCCGTTGACTATCTGTTTGGGAGGACAGAGATTGAGGGGATACAGATGAGGTTTTTCCCGACAGACCCGGGAGAACAGGAAATCGGGCTTGCGTACCTTCATGACGGAAAACGTTGCACGGTGACGTTGAAGATGCTGGTCAACGAGGATCCGAAGAAACTATGGGTCAGGAACGACCCTCCAAGCGCTTCGCTATTCATGAAGGCCCTCTATGTGAGCGAATCCAATGAGGGGCGAACAATTCGCTTTCTCGCCGCGAGTCGGCGTGGAAGGGCACACGAACAGAACGGAACTTTCCGCGACGACGATTTTGGTTTCTGGGTCAGTCCAAATGACGACGTTCATCTCGTGGTAGTGGCAGACGGGGCTGGAAGCGCAAGGTATTCTCGTGAGGGATCTCGCCGTGCCGTGCGGTATGTCCTTGACTATCTTACGCCGCGAATCGCAGGCGATGTCTGGAGCGATGAGGCGCACGAGGAAAGCAAGAACGGGAAGGTTGCACAACTTCTCTGCGGAGCCGCGTATCATGCGCTCAACGGATTGCGCGGGTTCTGCCAGGAGGAGAATCTAAAACTGGAAGTGACGGACAGATATGCCCTCGGCGACTTCAACACAACCCTTCTTGTGGCAGCCGTCAGGGACTTTTCGGATGGGGTCAGAAAGATAGTTTCGTTTTCGATAGGCGACGGTGCCATTGCGTGGGTCGAGCGGGGGCGGTCTGAACTGTTGTGTTCGCCGGACGGCGGCGAATACAGTGGGCAGACACGCTTCCTGACGACGGTTGCGGTTTGGCCAAAGGTGGAGGACGAATGGACTTCGTTTAGAAAAAATCGCGTGTTCACAAAAACGATTGACGCCGATTCCGTAAAACGTGGCTTTGTCGCAGTGATGACTGACGGGGTGTCCGACCCGTTTTTCGAGACGGACGCAAGACTGCACGATACGGCGGCATGGGATGAGTTTCTGCTTGGCGCTGCGGACGTGGACGAAGGGGAAAAGGTCTTGAAGAACATTCTCTCGTGTCCGGATGCCGACACCGCGTCAAAGCAGCTTCTTTCATGGCTTGGGTTCTGGTCTCGCGGAAATCATGACGACCGCACTATTGCCGTTCTCGCACCATGCGATGGATGTGTTTTCGACTGACGAAAGGGGGACGCCAATGGCGAAGAAAGGCGACAGAATAACGGTCAAGTCGGCGACGTCGGATGTGTCCTATCAGTATGTCTGGACGGACACTCCCCCAAGTGGAGCGATGAAGGAGGTGTATTTCGCTCCAGATAAGTCATATGTGGTGGCGTTCTTCAAGCATCCGCAGGGAGTGAACGACGTCGAGCGCACTGTCGACTTGGTCGGTGTTTATCGAAAGAGAGTGTTTGAACAGGTCGGCGGCGAGTATTGGAAACGTGTTTTTTGCTGGCCATACGATTATGTCAAAGAGGGCGACAGGATAGGTCTCGTCATGCCTGTCTACGAAAGCCACTACTTTTTTGCGCATGACGGGCCTGTGATCGAAACCAAGGGATTGGAAAAAGAGGGAAAGTGGTTTACCTCTCCAGTCCATCATTTCAGTTATTTGAATAAGAAGGATATTGGCGACTGGCGAAGCTATTTCAACATCTGTCTTCTCCTTGCACGTGGCGTCCGGCGATTGCATATGGCCGGGTTGGCGCATTCCGACCTTTCATATAAGAACGTCTTGGTCGATCCCGTCACGCAGACCGCTACGATCATCGACATCGACGGCCTAGTGGTCCCAGGCAAATATCCGCCGGAAGTACTTGGTACTCCGGATTTCATTGCACCTGAAGTATACGAGACGATGGCGCTTCCAAAGGAACGGCGCAAGTTACCGTGCCAGCAAACCGATCGTCATGCCCTTGCCGTACTCATCTACATGTACTTGCTGTATCGGCATCCGTTGCGTGGAAGGAAAATATGGGATTGCGATGACGAGCAGCGCGACGAACGCCTGTCGATGGGCGAGAAGGCACTTTTTATTGAAAGCCGAGTCGACCGGTGTAACCGTTATGACGTTGAATGGGTGAAGTCCAACAATCCGCCGTCAAAGGTGAAGTTCATGCTCCCATGGATGGATCTTGATAAGTTGCCGTATACCGTCTTAGGGCCGTATTTGAGTCCGCTTGTGGCACAGGCGTTCGAAAAAGGACTGCATTCCCCGAATGACCGACCTACCGCCGATGCATGGGAAGACGCCATAGTCAAGACGATGGACTTGTTGCAGCCATGTTCAAATCCGAAGTGTACACAGAGATGGTTTGTTTTCGATAATACGACGGAGCCAAGATGCCCTTTCTGCGGAACGCGTTACACTGATCCCCTGCCTGTACTCAATCTGTATCAGGCCTATGGTTCGACGTACAGGCCAAGTGGTTGGCGCGTAATGGTCTTCAATGGTACGCGAATTTACCCCTGGCACGTGCATCCAGACCTCATGCCCGGCGAAAAACTTTCCGAAGAACAGAAGAAGTCCGTGGCCTGCTTCCAGTTCCACAACGGTAAATGGTATGTGCGCAACGAGCGGGCAGCTGGAATGAAGAATCTTTCTACGCAGGCTTTGATGCCGCTAGGAATGCCGGTGGCGCTTAAAGATGGAATGCAGATTCTTCTAGATGGTCCAGGAACGCGAATGGCGTATGTCCAGATGGTCAACGGGAAACGAGGTGCGTGATGAGAAGGCTTCCAGTGTTCGTTTGCGTAGACGTCTCTGAATCAATGGCCGGGAGTGCGCTTGAGGCCGTGCAGGGCGGACTTCAGACCATGTTGTTGGCCTTGAAGAAGGATCCCATGGTGATAGAGATCGGGGCAATCTCGATCATCTCATTCGGAGTTGGTGCCAAGGTGGAGGTCCCGCTGTCATCGCTGCTTGAAGTCAAATTGCCGAACCTCCGCCTTTCATCCGGGACAAGTCTTGGCGCGGCGTTTGATCTGCTTTCGACGGAGATATCATGCAACGTGAGGAAGACGACCGCTGAGGCTCGTGGCGACTACAAGCCAATAGTCTTCATTATCACCGACGGGCAGCCTACGGATGATTGGGCCGGCCCTCTCGCAAGACTCAAGGCAGCGCATCGGAATCTGCCGATATATGCGATTGGATGTGGAGACGATATCGACTTTTCTCTTCTTAGACGAGTGACGCCCGATTGCTACGCATTGCGCGACATGGGGGCGGATGCGTTTTCTCGACTGTTTAAATGCGTCTCGGCATCTGTTCAAAGTGCAACAACTTCCGTGGCTATGGGCGCTGAATTGAAAGAAGATCTTGTCGAATGGGCTGCAGGCGCATTGGAGAAGCCCAAGGCAGAGGATCTGGTATCACATGGCGACGTCAAGCAGGTCATGCTGTCCGTAACGTGTTCGACGTCCCGAATGCCATATCTGCTTCGCTACCGTCTCACCGGCAATGGGAGATACGCCTGCACTGCGGCGCATCCTCTTGAGGAGAGGCTCGATGGTGGAAGCGCAAAGGGAGGAGAGGTGCACGTGGCAATGCTCGACAATCCGCATCCATGTCCATATTGTGGCAACTTAGGATTTGTCCGGTGTAGTTGCGGGGAGTTGTCCTGTGTTTCCCCATGTGATGAGGAAATGCGCTGTCCTGTGTGTGGAGAACATGGATGGATAGAACGTGTGCAGGACTTCTCGATTGACCGAGTAAGGGGGTGACGATAATGGGAATTGGCTTTCCTAATGTGCCGCGCCCGCGGCTGAGCGACTATCTGATTGCGTTGGCGCTTGTAGTTGGACTCGTTGCCGCTGTGTTGGCAATTAATGCCATCGCCATGAACATGGGGTGGTGATTATGCTTTCTGCCAATGTGCGATGCGGGAAATGCGGCGTGTTGAATTCGGCAAACGCCAGATACTGTGGGACGTGCGGAACGTCTTTGCCGCCAGTAGGACAGAACGCAGGATTTGGCTTGGTCGCCGATATCAGACGGCGATGTGAAAATCTGCGGTCGTCCATATGCGTGAAATGCGCACGACATGGATTGTATCGGGAGTCGCGGAACAAGTCCATTGCCGGAGTGTGTGCCTGCGTGGCAAGATTGACGAACGTGAACGTGTTGCTTGTTCGGTGCATTACCGTCTCGTTGGTCCCGCTGGGAATGGCTGTGTGTATCTTTTACGCGATGGTGTGGTTTGTGACTGAGGAGAGAAGGTAGCCCTTTTGCCTGTCGTCCTTCAGGTCGTCCCTTCGTTTGTTTGTCGGACGCTTGATTCCCTTAGCTTTTCGGTTATCTGCTCCCTTTAAAATGCTATAATGTACAGCATGGAACAAGGGCAGATACCATACGGCATCAAGGACTTCAAGCGCATCCGCCTGGAGGACTTCTACTACGTCGACAAGACCGC
>CAYPLM010000043.1:0-10791 GCA_964411575.1 uncultured Oscillibacter sp.
CCCCCGCGCTTTGAAGATCAGCAAGATGGTCGATCATGCACATGTCGCGCGAGTTCATGATGTACGTTCCCTTTTCGTCCTCGAACACAGGGAAATACTCGCCGGGGCGCTTTTCCTCCATCAGCGCATAGCGGTAGCGGCAGGGCTGGGCGCACTGGCCGCGGTTGGAGTCGCGTCCGGTCATGTAGTTGGAGAGCAGGCAGCGCCCGGAATAGCTCACGCACATCGCGCCGTGGCAAAAGGTCTCGAGCTCAAGTTCCTTCGGCGTTTTGGCGCGCAGCTCAGCGATCTCGTCGAGCGAAAGCTCGCGCGCAAGCACCACGCGCGTGGCACCCAGGTCAAACCACGCGCTGGCGCAGTCGTAATTGGCAATGGACTGCTGCGTGCTGATGTGCCGCTCGCAGCGGGGCGCGTACTTCCCTGCCAGTGTGAACGCGCCAAGGTCGGCGAGGATGAGCGCGTCCACCCCGGCGCTTTGCAGAAGCTCGAGGTGCTGCGGCAGACGCGCCGTTTCATGGTTTCGCGGCATGATGTTCACTGTGGCGTGCACGCGCACACCGTGCTCGTGGGCAAAGCGCACGGCGCGCGGCAGCTCGTCGGCGTCAAAATTGGCCGTGGCGGCGCGCATGCCGAAATCCGTGCCGGAGAGATACACTGCATCCGCACCGTAGAGCACAGCCATGCGCAGCTTCTCCATATCTCCGGCCGGAGAAAGAAGCTCCAGCTTTTTTTCCATCTTATCCCCCATATTGATCGCTGCTGACAAAGGCGGCATGCTCGGCGTAGGTTCTGAAGAAGTGGTGCACCTTGTCCTTGCCGAGGGCGTAGAAATAGTAATTCGTCTCCGCAGGCTCGAGCGCGGCCTTGATGGAAGCGCTGCCGGGGTTGGCGATGGGCGTAGGCGGCAGACCCTCATAGAGGTAGAGGTTGTAAGGAGAGTTAATATCCTTGTCGGAGGTGGTGAGCTTGCCGTCATACTCCTCTCCCAGGCCGTAGATCAGCGCGGCGTCGATCTGCAGCTTGTGGTAGGTCTCGCCGACGTTGTTGAGACGGTTATAGATGACGGAGGCGATCTTGCTGCGGTCGGTGCCGTCGGTCTCCTTTTCGATGAGGGAGGCGATGGTGAGGATCTGCTGGAGCGACCAGGGTGAGGCGTTGATCTTCTCCATCATGTCATCGTCAATGCGCAGCTCAAAGTTGTCGAGCAGACGCTTGATGGCGTGCTCGGCGTTTTCGCCGACGTAAAACTCATAGGTATCCGGGAAGAGGTAGCCCTCAAGCTTTGTGACACCGGTTTTGCTGTCGTCGAGGAAAGTATAATCATAGGTGCCGTTTTCCACCGCGTCGAGCAGGTTTTCCTCGGTATTCACGCCGAACTTGGCCATCAGTGCGACGACCTGACGCACGGTGTAGCCCTCGGGGATGGTGACGGTGACGGTGTCGGCGCTGAGGACGGCCTTCTTGTTCTTCATGCCGTTGATGAGGGCATTGTAATCCTCGTCGGTGGTCAGCTCGTAACTGCCGATGCCGATCTTATCCTCGGCGTGGGCGACCTTGCCGAAGAGCTTGAAAAACCACTTGTACTCGATCAGCCCTGCATCCTTGAGCTTGTCGGCGATGGAGTTAATGTCGTCCTCGCGTGTGACCTCGATAGTCGCGGTGAGCGGCTCTTTATTGAACGCGCACATATCGTTGGCCAGCAGCCAGCCCACCTCAGCGAGCAGCGCCGAGGCCGCCACCACGAACACGAGCCACAGCACAAAGCGCAGAAAGCCGTTTCTCTTCTTTTTCTTCCGCCGTTTCCGCGGCGGTGCGGGCTGCTCGCTCTGGCGGCGCACCGTCTGTGCGTCCCACTTGGCGGTGCTGAAATTGTCGTTCTGATTCAAGGCAAAGCCCTCCTTCTCTGGGGATCGGTCAAATTTTTGCAGATGGTCAGGCTACGCGGCGGCAGAGCGCGCATAGGATAGAGCAGCTGACAACGAGTGAGGTGAAAAACATGAATGGCAACAACTGCTCGTGCATCTGGTGGATCGTGATCATTTTACTGCTTTTGTGCTGCTGCGGCAATGGGATGAGCTGCTCAAACAGCTGCTCAAACAGCTGCTCAAACAGCAGCGACACATGCTGCTGCTGCTGAAACCGTACATCCGTGAAAGCGGGGCGCTTCGGCGTCCCGTTTCACGCCTCTGCGTTCGGACGAGCCAGCAGCGCAAGCGTGCGCGCGTACACCTCGGCGTGGATATCCTCCACGGTGCGCATGTCGCCGTTTTTCGTGCAGTCGATGCGCTGCCAGCCGCAGCGCGCGGCCACCTGCGCGGCATTTTCCCGGCAGGCGCGCAGGTACGCGTCGTCGCGCTCGTGGATGTCGGCAGAGGTGTGGGTCTCGTCCTCGCGGCGGCGCATGAGCGTTTCGGTCACATCAGTGGGCACGTCGAGGTAGAAAACCAGCGTCGGCTCGGGCAGGCCGAGCAGCCGGTACTCAAAGTCGAACAGCCAGCTTAAAAACGCCTCGCGCTCGCGTGCGGGCAGCTTTCCGGCCTGATGCACGGCGTTGGAGGTGGTGTAACGGTCGGCGATGAGCAGGCCGCCCGCTTCGTAGTACGCGCCCCAGTCCTGCTTGTAGGAGGCGTAGCGGTCGACGGAAAAGAACGTGGACGCGGCGTAGGCATTCACATCGCCGGGGCGGCTGCCGAATGCGCCGTGCAGATACAGCTCGATCAGCGCGGCGGACTGCTCGCCGTAGCGCGGAAAGTCCAACTTGCGGCAGTCACGCCCCTCGCGCAGCAGTCGCTCATACAAAAGGCGTGACTGCGTGGCCTTGCCCGAGCCGTCGGTGCCTTCGAATACGATCAGTGTTCCCCTGCTCATTTTCTCGCCCCCATCACATGGACCAAAAACAGCGGCAGCTTCATCATGCGCCCCATGCGCGACGGCTCTTTCATCAGGCGATAGAACCACTCAAGCCCGTGCTTGCAGTAAAATGCCGGCGCGCGCTGCGCCGTGCCCGCAAACACGTCCATCGAGCCGCCCAGCCCCAAAAGCAGCCGTGCCCCCGTCGCCTCGCCCCAGCGCTGCATCCAGAGCTCCTGCTTGGGCGCGCCCAGGCACACCAGCACCAGCTCCGCCCCGCTCTCGCGGATCGCGGCGGCCACGGCGGCGTCGTCGGTGAAGTAGCCGTCGTGCGTGCCGACGACGCGCAGACCGGGATATTTTTCGCAAAGGCGCTGCCCCGCCGTTTCGGCGACACCGGGCTTTGCGCCGAGGAGAAACACGCCTCGACCTTCCTGTGCGCAAAGCTCGATCATCTTCTCCCCGAACTCCACACCGGGCACGCGCTCGCGCAGCGGCGTGCGAAGCAGCCTGGCGCCGTAGATCACGCCGATGCCGTCCGGAAGCACCAAATCAGCCTCGTTGACCGCACGGCGCGCAGCGTCGTTTTCGCGGCAGAGCTCCACGATCTCGGGGTTGGGCGTGACGGCATAGTGCGTACCCGGCTGCTCCAGCAGCGCATGGCCGCGCGCAAGCGCCTCCGTCATTGTAACATTGTCAAATCCAACGCCAAGGATATCCACGCGCATGAGCCCGTCCTCCGATCGTTTTGGGAAATCAATTTAGTATACCACATTTCCCTGCTGCCGCGCAACTAAAATGGTAAATTTTCCTGCGGGACTTGCGCCCGGCGCGGGACGTATAGTATAATCGCCGTATCGAGCAACCGAAGCAGGAGGGCACCATGTATCTTTTTGACCTTGACGGCACGCTGATCGACTCCAACGGCATCTGGGCGGAGGTGGACCGCACCTTTCTTGACCGGCACGGCCTTGCCTACACGAAGGAGTATTACGAGGGCGTGGCGCACACGATATTGCCGCTGGCGGCGGTGTTCACCAAGGCGCATTTTAACCTGCCGGAGAGCTGCGAGGAGATCGTGCAGGAGTGGATGACGCTGGCGGAGGGGCTGTATTCTGATGTAAAGCTAAAGCCCTTTACTATCGAACTCTTGCAAGCTTTGCAGGCGCGCGGCGAGCGCATGGCGGTGTTCACCTCCAGCGTTCCGGAGCATTGTCACTGCGCGATGGAGAAGCACGGGCTCGGCCAGTATTTTGAGCGCGTGATCTTTGCGCAGGAGCTTGGGATGGACAAGAGCGACCCTGCGTGCTTCCGCCGCGCAGCGCAGGTGCTGGGCGCTGAGCCGGAGGAATGCGTGCTGCTCGACGACTCAGTGAAGTCCTGCCGCAGCGGCAAAGCGGTGGGCATGTATGTCATCGGCGTATACGACCCGTTTTTCGAGAGCACCAAGGCCGATATGCCGCTGGTGTGCGACCGCTTTATCCACAGCTTCGCAGAGCTGCTGTAAAAAATACATCTCAAAGAAAGAACATCCCGGACAGGCATTTTTGCCCGTCTGGGATGTTACTGTGTCGGTCAATGGGAAAGTGCGCTGAGGCGGCCGAAGTATTTTTCGCGCGCGGCCTGATACTCGCCGTTGAACAGCTCGTCGTTACCCTGGTGGAGGTAACGGATATAGTCGTGGTGGTTCTGCATCACCTCGCTGTCGGTGAGCGAGAGGGTGTAGATGCCAACGTTGGAGCACTGATCGGCGATACGCTCGACGTTGACGAGGATATCGAGGAACGTCAGCCCCGCGTACACGGTGCACTGTCCGTCGCGCAGGCGGCGGATGTGGTTGCTGCGCAGGGTGGCCACAAGGTCGTCGACCACCTCTTCCACAGGCTCGATGTGCCGCGCGGCCTGCATGTCCAGCGCGCCGAAGGCCGACGCGGTGTAGCCAAGGATCTCGCCGAGCGCGTCGCGCAGGATTTCGAGCTCCTGCAGCGCCACGGAGGAAAACTGGGCGTTTTTGTCGCGCAGCTCCTGCACGTTTTCGGTGAGGTTGACGGCGTAGTCGCCGATACGCTCAAACTCAGGGAAGCACTGGATATAGTAGTTGAGCAGGTCGTTGCCGTGGCCGGTGGGCACATGGGGCGAGAGGCGGATGAGGTAATTGTCCACATGGTCGGCAAGAGAATCGATGTGCATCTCGTTTTCGTTGATAACGGCAATGGCGGAGGCGCTGTAGGCTCCGAACTGCTGCATGGCGCTGTCCACCCCGCTGCGCGCAAGGCGTGCCATGGTGCTGATGGCCTCGCCCGCGCCGGAGAGCGCGATGGCCGGAGAGGCAAAGAACTTTTCGTCCAGCTGCTCAAGCTCGTGCTCCACGTTTTCGCCCACCTTGGGGTCGTCCTTGACGAGGCGGCGGGACATGCGCTCAAACCAGCCGCAAAGCGGCAGCAGCAGCACCGCCGTGGACAGGCGGAAGATGGTGTGCACGTTGGCGATGGAGCCGGAGGTCATCACCTGATCCCACAGCGTGTCCAGCCAGCCGAGATGGTGTGAAACGGTGATGGCCGTGAGGATGATCGCCGAGGCGCAGAGGTTGAAGATAATGTGCACCACACCGGTACGCTTGGCATCGGCCTTGGAGCCGATGGCGCAGACTATGGCCGTGGTGACGCAGTCGCCGATGTTCACGCCGATGATGATGGCGTAGATCGAGCCGAAGGTCAGCGCGCCAGTCATGGACAGTGCCTGCAAAATACCGATGGTGGCCGAGGAGCTCTGGATGAGGAAGGCCACGCCTGTGCCCACGAGGAAGCCGAGCACCGGCGTGTCGGCAAGGCTTGCAAACAGGTTGGCAAAGGAGGGTGACTCGCTCAGCGGACTGACCGCAGCAGTCATATTGAGAAGGCCTGTGAAGAGGATACCAAATCCCATGGCAATGTTGCCGATGGTGTCGCTGTTGCGCGTTTTGACAGCCATGAGCAGCAGAATGCCGATGATGGCAGCCAGCGGTGCAAGCGTGTTGGGCTTGAAGAGGTTCATCCACGAACCGCTGTCGGCGTTGAGGTCGAGCAGACGGATGATCTGACCGGTGATGGTGGTGCCCACATTGGCGCCGAGAATGATGCCGATGGACTGGTGCAGCGAAAGAATGCCCGCGCCGACCAGGCCCGAGGTGAGCACGATGGTCGCCGTGGAACTCTGGATGATCGCGGTGATGACAAGGCCGAACAGGAAGCCTACAAGAGGATTGTTCGTCACCTTTTCCATTGCACTTTTCAGCGCGCCGGAGGAGCCGTGCTTGAGCCCGTCGCCCATGAGCTGCATTCCGTAAAGGAACAGCGCGAGGCCGCCGAACAGCGAAATAAAGCTGAAGATCGTCATGCTGTCTTCCTCCCTGTATTTGGGTAGCTGCTTTTGCCGAATCCCTACCAAATACTATTTTATCAGAAATGCGCAGGAACGCAAGCTTTTTCTCATTTTTGTCACATGTTATAAAGGCGGTCGATTTTTTCCTTGCATTTTTTCGCGCAGAGCATATAATAGACCTGAGAATGCGGCATGAGCCGCAGCAGAAAGAGGAGGCTTTCCCTATGATCGAAAAACATTCCCCCATCGGCGTGATGGACAGCGGCATCGGCGGGCTGACCGTGGTGCGCGAGCTGCAGCGCATCCTGCCCGGCGAGGACATCATTTATTTCGGCGACAGCGCCAACTGCCCCTACGGCAACAAAACCAGCGACCAGATCTTTGAGCTCAGCTGCCACATGCTGCAGTTCCTCGGCGACAACGGCGCCAAGTGCGCGGCCATCGCCTGCAACACCATCTCCACCATGGCCGACCGTCTGCGCCCCTGCTTCGATTTCCGCATCGTGAGCATCGTGGAAGAGGCGGCAAAGTACGTCATCCGTGAAAAGCTGGAGAGCACCGGCCTCATCGCCACAGAATTCACCGTGGCCTCGGGCAAGTACACCGAGCTCATCCACCAGGGCAACCCCGATTGCCATGTCGTTGGCAAGGGCTCGCCCAACCTTGCTGCTCTGGTCGACCGCGGTGACTTCAACCAGCATGACATCGACCTTGAGATCACCACGCAGGTGGACAACATCCTCGCGCGCGAGAAGGTGGAAAACCTCATCCTCGGCTGCACGCACTACCCCATCGTGGAGGAGAATTTCCGCCGCTGCTATCCCGGTATGCACATCATCAACCCCGCGCTCGAGCAGGCCAACGCCGTCAAGGCGTACCTCACCGAGCAGAACGCCCTCAACCCGCAGGAAAAGGGCAAATTCATCATCTGCACCTCCGGCGACCCGCAGGTCTACGTCAACGTTGCCAAGCGTCTTGACCTCTTCGAGCCCACCGAGCTGAAGGTCGTGCACATCTAAAAAGATTTAAAAAAGGCCCGTCCGGCGGACGGGTCTTTTTCTTGCTTACTTGTCCTCAGGCAGATGCTGCGGCAGCCATTCGTTGGCCGCCTCGCAGACAGTGCGCAGGCAGTTTTCGTCAAACGGACTGTCAAGCTCCGCGTTCTTCAAAAGCTCGGTGAAGGTGCAGCTGCCGCCCTGGCGGGTGTAGGCCATGTAGTGCTGCCACGCGTCGGCGCGGTCACGCTGGATGAGCGCCCAGAACTGCAGCGACACAGTCTGAGCAAGGCAGTAGTCGATGTAGTAGAAGGGGCTGGCGTAGATGTGGCTCTGCCCCTGCCAGGTCATGCCCTCGCCGTAGAACGGGATATCGCCGTCGAGCTTCATCCACGGCATATACTCGCCCTGAAGCTTTTTCCATGTGGCGTGGCGCTCGGCGGGCGTCATCTCGGGGTGGGCATACACCTCGTGCTGGAAGTGGTCGACGAGCGTGCCATAGGGGATAAAGGTGAGCGCCTTGCTCAGGTGGCTGTAGCGGAACTTGTCAGCGTCGGGGCCGAAGAAGCCGTCCGCCCACGGCTCGGCAAAGAACTCCATGGACATCGAGTGCACCTCGCACGCCTCCATGCCCGGCCAGATGTATGCGCTGGGCACACGCTTGCGGTTGAGCCACGCGGCGAAGGCGTGCCCCGCCTCGTGCGTGACCACCTCCACGTCGTGCTGCGTGCCGTTGAAGTTGGCGAAGATGAAGGGCACCTCATAGTCCATGATGGCAGTGCAGTATCCGCCGCCGGCCTTGCCCTCCTTAGCGAGCACGTCGAGCAGCTCGTTGTCGAGCATCATGCGGAAAAACTCGCCCGTCTCGGGGGAAAGCTCGCTGTAGAACTTCATGCCCTGCGCGAGGATATCGTCAGCCGTGCCCTGCGGGCGGGGATTGCCGGAGCGGAACTCGAGAGCATTGTCGGCGTAATCCATGGGGTACTGCTTGCCAAGGCGCACAGCCTGCTCGCGGAAGATGGCGTCGGCCACGGGCACCACATATTTGCGCACGGCAGCGCGGAACTTTTCCACGTCGTTTTTGTCGTAGCAGTTGCGCCCCATGCGGTAGTAGCCAAGCTGCGTGTAGCCGTCGTAGCCAAGCTTGCGCCCCATGCCGTCGCGCAGGTGCGTCAGCTCGTCATAGATGCGGTCGAGGTCGCCCTGATGCTCCTTCATCCACGCGCCGGTGACCTTCCACGCCGCAAGACGGCGCGCGTCGTCGGGATCGGACTTGAAAAGCGCCATCTGCGAGAGGTTATAGGTGCCGCCTTCAAACTCGATCTTCGCGGAGGCCAGCAGCTTCTGATACTCGGTGGTCAGCGCGTTTTCCTGCTGCAAATCGCCAATGATCTCGGGTGAGAAGGTCTTGCGCGCGATTTCCGCGTTGAGAAAGAGCAGCGTGCCGTATTCCTTTTCAAAGTCCGCGCGGAAGGGAGACTCCAGCAACGCCGCCGTCCATGCCTGGGTGTACTCCTCCAGTTTGGGCGCTTCAGCGTCCCAGAACTCCTCCTCGGCGGCGTAGAATTCATCGCGCGTGTCAATCGAGTGGCGGATGCTGGCAAGCGTGGCCATGGTGTCGATGCCGCGAGAAAGCGCCTCCTGCTTGAGGAAGAGGGCTTTTGCCTCATCGTAGCTCCCGGCCTCGCGCAGCGCGTCGGTAAGTGCCTTGAGCTCGGCACAAAGGGCGGGCAGATCAGGGCGGGCGTACTTCATTTCGGAAAACTTCATCGGGAAACCTCCTTATGTGATTCAGTCAGGGATATTATACCGTCTTTGGCCAAATTGTCAAGGAAACGTCAGTTCTCCGGCCAGAGGATCTCGATGTCATGTGGGCAGATGAGCTGCCCATCGGCGCGATGTGCTGTAAAGTACTTTCCCTTTTCATCGTTTGTGAGCACTTGATATTCCGGCTCTGCGCCCTTCGCGTGCTGCACGGCAAGCAGCCACGCCGTGCCGTCTTCCGGTGTAAACTCCCCGGGCAGGGCATCCTGCGCGAACTCCTGCGTGCGCAGGGGCATGTTGTTCTCATCCATGCACACCAGCACCAGCTTTTCCGGCCGCGCGCACACAAGAACGGAGATGGCGAGGTCCATGGTGTACGCCGTCTTTTTCCCGCGCAGCACCACCGTATCCGTCTCGCTGATGCGCTGCGTTCCTCTGCCGCCGGGCGTGTCTGACTGGAAGCCCAGCCCCGTGCCCGCCGTCAGGTACACCTCCCCGCCAGAAAGCTGGTAGATCGGGTTCATGAAAAAGCGCTGCACCTCGCCCGGACACACGCGCAGCTCGGCCGACAGCTCCACGCGCTCGGTGCTGCCACCATCGTCGTCGGTGTCGTAGGAAAAGTGCGTGTTCACATCGAAAAAGCTTCCGTCCTGAAAAACGCCGGTGTATCCGCCCGCCGCGTCATCGCCGACGACAAGGCAGCAGATCATCTCCCCTTCCAGGCCGGGAAACTGCGGTTCGCCGCTCTCGTCCAGCTGCGCGTACAGCCGCCCGCTTTTTACCTGCACCTTCCCCGCGGCGTTCACCTCCACTTCGCTCAGGTCAAGGTGCTCCCGCGTCATGAAATAGCCGACCAGCCGCCCGGTCTGCGTCTCCTGCACCGCCTGCGCGCCCGGCGGGCCGATCACCGCCGCCAGCGCAAACACCAGCGCCAGCAGCGCGGCAAAGGTGATATTAAGCTTCCTCATGCTCGTCCTCCAATTCTCCGTTGAACGTCAGCAGCTCGCCGACGTCGCATTGCAGATAGTAACAGATACGGTTGATGGTGCCGAAGCGCACGCCCCTGGCCTTGCCGCTGCGCAGGATGGAAAGGTTCGCCTCCGTGATGCCCACCTTTGCGCAAAGCTCCTTGGCCGTCATACCGCGCGCGTGCAGCAGCGCGTCCAGATGTACTTCGATGGCCATGGCGCACCTCTCAAACGATCAGGTCGCTCTCGGCCTGAAGCTGCGCCGCCGTTTCCACCAGCCGCGCGCCCAAAAGCGCCAGCAGCACGAAGCACAGCTCAAACACCGGCACGTCTACGCTGATACGGATGTCCGTCAAAAGCCCGTATGCCAGCGTCTGAAGCGCGTTCACCGCAAGCGTGGCGAGCACGCACATCCGCAGCGCGCGGTGGCACCACTGTGCCAGCGTGTGTGCGCTTTGCGCCGCCTCGCCTGTCAGCTTGCCGCCGTGCAGCGCATCCAGAAGCGGCAGTGCCCGCACCACCGTCACCGCCGCACAGCATTGCGGCAGCGCTGCCGCCAGCGCCCGCAGCACGAGCACCACGCCGGTGCAGACGCCCTGCGCCGTCCCCCCGCTCAGCGCCGACAGCCGCGTCAGCAGGGCGTACCCCCCGAAAAATGCCGCCGTCAGCACGAAATACGCCGCCGCGCAGCACAAAAGCAGCCGCAGATCGTTCAAAAGCTCCTCCGTGCCGCCCTCGCGGAAGCGGCGCAGCAGCCGCAGCACCAGATATGCCGCCAGCAGCGACAAAAGTAGCCCCAGCCACGTCACATACGCCAGCGCGCTCTTCGCCCCTGCCGCGCAGCCGAACCAGAG
>CAYPLM010000044.1:0-10783 GCA_964411575.1 uncultured Oscillibacter sp.
TCAAGAAGATGGTGCGCGGCGGCCAGCTCGGCAAGAAGTCCGGCAAGGGCTTCTACAATTACAGCAAGTAATTTTCGCCCGAATAATTACGAAAAGGAGTCGGTTATCCGGCTCCTTTTCGTGATACTTGAGACTGTTAAAAAGTGTCATTGGCATGGAAATCCGTCATTTTTTGCGCGTTTTCGAACCATTCCGGCGTGAGAAGTACGGATTCCCACGCCGGTGTGCGAAACTTGCTCGGAATGACGGGAGTTCTTTGACACGCTGGATACTCCACGGCCTCTTTGCCGTGTTATGCAGCGGGCAGGGTGAGCGTGGCTTTGAACAGATCACCGTCCACGTCTACGCGGAAGGCGCCGCTTTGCAGCTGCATCAGGCTCTGAGCGATGTTCAGCCCCAGACCGCTGCCCTCGCTGCTGCGCGCGCTGTCACCGCGCACAAAGCGCTCCATCAGCTCCTCGGCGGGTACGTTGAGCCGGTCGCGCGAGATGTTTTTAAACGAGAGGCACACGCTTCCCTCTGCCGCCGCGCCGTCAATGTAGAGCCGCGTGCTGCTTTGAGCGTATTTGCAGGCGTTGGAGAGCAGATTGTCCAGCACGCGCCACATCAGCGCGCCGTCTGCCAGACAGAAAAGCTCCTCCTCCGGCAGCGTGACCACCACCTCCAGCCCCGCAGCGTTCAGCCGTTCGGCGTACTCGCCTACGGCCTGCTCCACCAGCTCGCTCAGGCTGCGCCGCGCCGGGCGGCAGGGCAGGTTGCCCGTGGAGGCCTTGGACATTTCCACCAGATCGACGGTGAGTTTTTTGAGTTTTTTCGCCTGCCGGTCGAGCACGGCAAGATACTCCGCGCGCTGCTCGTCGGTGGGGTCGCGCTGGAGAAGGTCGACGTAGTTGACGATGCTGGTGAGCGGGGTTTTGATGTCGTGAGAGACATTGGTGATAAGCTCAGTTTTCAGCCGCTCACTTTTGAGCCGCTGCTCCACGGCAATGCTCATGCCCTGTCCGATGGCGTTGAGATCCACGGCGCTGCGGCGCACGTCGCCGTGCAGGCGGCGCGTTTCGATCTGGTGGCTGAGGTCGCCCTGCGCCAGCGCCCGCGCGCCGCCTTGCAGCTGCCGCAGCTGGAGCGAAAAGCTCAGCGCCAGAGCCGACAGCGCAAGAAGCAAAAGCAGCAGCAGTCCCTCCGCCTGTGCAAGAGCGAGCACGAGCACCAGCAGACTGCCGATGCAGCACACCACTGCCGTGCGCCACACCAGCGGCACACTCTGCACCGTACCGACGCACACGCGCCATGTGCCGCGCACGATGTGCCAGCAAAGGCGGCACACCTTGAAGAGCAGCGTGTTGCGCCACCACTTGCCAAGCTTCACGCGCGTGCAAAGCGTCATCCAGCACGCCAGCAGCAGCACGCTGCCCGTCACAATCCCTGCCGCCGCGACCAGCAGCGAGGCAATCCACCCGGCGTTGCGCACATACGTTACCTCACTGATCATGGCCATGGAGCAGAGAAACAGCGTGGACGCAACGGCAAGATACAGGTCAAAAGGGAGCTTTTCCTGCCAGCCGGGAGAGACGCTGCCGTCCGCGCGCCGCCCTGCCGCGCGTGCCAGCCACACCACAAGAAAGACCTCCGCTGCGCTCAAAAGCACGATCATCCACAGTGCCTGTCCGCTCAGGCGCTGCAAAAGCGTGTAACTCTCCTGCGCCCAGTAGATCTGGTCGCGCGCAGGGAAGTCTGCGGCAAAATACGCCTGTATCGTCAGGCCGTTGCCGCAGGGGACGTCGCACTCTTCTATAATGGGGTCGTCCGCGCGGCGGTTGTCGTAGAGCACGCGCCCGCTTGCCTTGTCTGAGAGTGTGAAGCGGAGGTTGCTGCTCTGGTCGTCGGCGGGATAGAGCTCGGCGAGCGCGTCAAGCGCCGCCTCCTGTCCGCCCTCTCCGTAGCCGTAGTCAGTATAGAGAAGATACGTCTCGCGCACGTCGTAAAGCACGCTGTAAACCACGCTGTCGCAGGCGCTGCTGTCAAAAAAGCGGTCGGTCATCTCGCCGGAGAAGTAAAAGCCCGCCGCGAAGATGTAGAGCGTGAGCACCGGCACGATCAGCACTGCCAGGAAAAAAGCCATCGCCTTGGCCCAGAACGAATGCGTCAGCCCTTTCATTTGTGCGCCTCCTCCATTTTGTAGCCCAGCCCCCACACGACCTTTAAGTATCGCGGCTCGGACGGGTCAATCTCGATCTTCTGACGCAGGTGGCGGATGTGCACAGCCACGCTCGTCTCCGTGCCCAGCGAGTCCTCGCCCCACACCAGCTCGTAGATCTGCGCGCCGGAGTAGATGCGGCCGGGCGACTTGATCAGAAGGTGCAGGATGCGAAATTCCAGCGGCGTGAGCGTCACGCCTGCGCCGTCGACGGTGACAGTTTTGGCGTTTTCGTCCAGCGTGATGCCGCCCACGGTGTAGATGCCCTCCTGCGGCGCGTCGGGCGTCTGCGCGCCGAGCATGGTGTAGCGGCGCAGCTGCGAGCGCACGCGCGCAAGTACCTCCACGGGGTCAAAGGGCTTTGTCACGTAGTCGTCCGCCCCCACGTTCAGCCCCAGCACCTTGTCGCTGCTCTCACTTTTGGCGGTGAGCAGGATGATGGGGGCGTTGCTCTCGCGGCGGATAGCCGCCGTGGCGGCGATTCCGTCGAGCCGGGGCATCATCACGTCCATGAGGATGAGGTGGATGTCGTTTTTGCGCACGACGTTCAGTGCCTCTTCGCCGTTGTACGCCTCAAAAAGCCCGTAGCCCTCGCCGGAGAGGTATATTTTCAGCGCCGCAACAATGTCGCGGTCGTCGTCGCAGATGAGAATGTTATGCATGGCGTTGTCCCTCCTTGTGAGGATATCCTATCACCGCAAGCTTAAAAGGAAAAGAGGGTTTTGTTTAAAATTTCTTTAAGGCGGCAGAGAAATCGGGATTTTTGCCGCAAGGGGTGACAGAAACGCAAAAGCACCGAACCGTTCGTTCGGTGCTTTTGTATGCGCTTCAGCCGCAGAGGGCGCGCAGCGCGGCAAGCTCGGGTTCTGTCAGGGCGCGGTAAGCGCCGGGAGCGAGCGTCTCGTCGAGCCGCAGCGACCCCATGGAAAGGCGCTTGAGATAGAGTACCGGCGCGCCGCACGCGGCAAGCATGCGCTTGACCTGGTGGAATTTTCCCTCGCGCAGCGTGACCAGACATTCGCCCGGCCGCAGCGGCGTCAGCCCGGCGGGCAGACACACAAGACCGTCGCCGAGCGTCATGCCCGCTTCAAAGGCGGCGCAGTCGTGCTCGCTCAGCACGCCGTCCACGCGCGCGTAGTACACCTTGTCCACATGTCGTTTTGGGCTGAGCAGTGCGTGGGCCAGCGCGCCGTCGTTGGTCAGAAGCAGCAGCCCCTCCGTGTCCTTGTCCAGCCGTCCGACGGGGAAGAGGCCGCGCCGCTGGAGTTCCTGCGGCAAAAGGTCGAGCACCGTCTGCCCGCGCCCGTCCTCCGTGGCGGAGAGCACACCTGCGGGCTTGTGCAGCATCAGGTAGGTGAAGCGCGCGTAGCCGAGCGCCTCGCCATTTACCTCGATGTGCGCCGTCTCGCCGTCGCACTTTTCCTCTGCTGAGGCGGCAATGCGTCCGTCCACCAGTACGCGCCCCTCGCGCACGAGCTGCTTGACTTCGCGCCGGGAATATTTGCCCATCGAGGCGATGAGCTTGTCGAGCCGCTGCAGTGCCACGGGGGGTCCTCCTTTACGCGTTTTTGCTGCGCAGGAGCGTCCTGCGCGGTGCTATCCGTTTATGCGCTTTACTCGCCCACACCGGCGTGGATGACCTTGCCGATGTTCCACAGGTGCGCGGCCTGCTGCGCGGCGGCAAGGCGTTCGGCGGGCGTGTCGTAGCTGACGTGCGCCGTGTGCGAGCCGCAGTCGAGACAGGCAACGTAGATGCACCAGCCCTGCTCGTCCTCCACCGTTCCCACGCCGCGGCAGGCGGGGCAGCACTCAAGATCAATGTCGTAGATCGGGTCCATGCGTGATTCTCCTTTTTGCGTTTTTCACAGTTTACCACACTGTGCGGAAAAGAACAACCGCGCACGGAGATTTTTTTCAAAACTTGACGGCGCGCGGGCGGGGTGTTATCATGGAGACAACCAAAAAAGGAGGTCATTCCCCATGAAAACCATCATCACTACGCCTGCCGCCCCGGCGGCCATTGGCCCCTATTCGCAGGCCATCGAGGCCAACGGCTTTGTGTTCGTCTCCGGACAGCTGCCCATCGATCCGGCCACCGGTGCCTTCCCCGAGGGCGGCATCGAGGTGCAGACCGAGCAGGCGCTCAAAAACCTCGGTGCCATCCTCGCTGCCTCTGGCTGCACGCTTGCCGACGCCGTGAAGGTGACGGTATTCCTCAAGAACATCGGCGATTTCGCCGCCATGAACGGCGTGTACGCCAAATTCTTCGAAAGCGATTGCCCCGCCCGCTGTGCCTACGAGGTGGCCGCCCTGCCCAAGGACGCCCTCGTAGAGATCGACGTGATCGCCGCAAAATAATGAGTCCTTCCCCGCCGTTTCGATGGGGAAGGAGAGACTGACAAAAAACGTCATGCGTGGTAAGTGACCGATGCCGCTGGTGTGGCAGCCCGTTTCCGTCGTTCTTGCGTATCGTTCCGGAGATGCAGGGAACGCGGATTGCCACACCAGTCTGCGGACTGGTTCGCAATGACGTTTCCAAGTCTCGTTCGGAAGACTTGCCACGCTGTACCACGGGACGGTGCCCTCGACGTCCCGCGCGTTGCAGGTGTCCACCCACGACGCATGGAATAAGGGTTCCCGCGCCAGTGTGCGAAGCTTACTCGGAATGATGGAGCTTTGACGATCGTTGCCCTTCCTCGTTGTTCGAACGGGGAAGGTTTTTTGCATCTATATAAGAAAACAGTGGAAAAATCGCTGCGGGTGCTATATAATAATAAAATGTAAAGAAACAGCCGCCGCTGTCGGCGGCATGATCGCGACAGACAGAAGGAGAACGACTATGAGCGAAGCATTTCACACCATCGGCTATCTCTGCCCCGCGTGCCGGCAGAAGGTGATCGCCCGGCGCAGTGGCTTTGCGCTGGCCGCCTCAGGCGCAAGCGTGGAGTGCGCCTGCGGGGAGTCGACGCTGCGCATCGGCTCGGACGGCACCAACCTGCGCGCCGAGGTGCCCTGCGGCGTGTGCGGCGGCACGCACGCAGCCGAGCTTCCCTTACGCGCGCTTGCCCACGGCGAGGGCACGGGTCTTGCCTGCCCCAAAACGCAGCAGCTGTGCTGCTTTCTCGGTACGGAGACGGCGGTGGAGCGCGCGATGGAGCAGCTTGCCGTCACAGCGGAGAAGGAGCGCGCCCACGGCGAGGGGGATGAGCGTCCGTTTACTGACAGCGTGATCATGTACGAGGTGCTCTCCGAGCTGCGTGAGATCGCCGCGCGCGAGCACGGCATCTCCTGCACCTGCGGCAGCGAGGAGTACGCCATGGAGGTGCGCCCGGCGGCGGTCGACCTTGTGTGCCGCCGCTGCGGCGGAAAGCTGCGCATCGGCGCGGCCACGGACGACGATCTCGACCGCCTGTGCTGCCACTACACGCTCAGGATCAAGGGAAGGTAACGCGATGGAGCTTCTGATCACCTTCGCAGTGCTTATTGCGGGGCTGATGCTGTGCATGCTGCGCGGCGTGGGGCTGTACTGGGCGTTTTTAGCGGTGCTGGCGCTGTATTTTGTACTGGCGCGGCGGCGCGGCTATTCCGCGCGCGAGCTGGGGAAAATGGCCTGGAGCAAGATCCCCAGCACGATGATTGTGCTGCGCGTGATCCTGTTTATCGGGCTTCTCACGGGGCTGTGGCGCTCGGGCGGGACGATCGCGTTTTTTGTGTCCTACGGTCTGCAGCTCATCCGGCCGAGGCTTTTTCTGCTGGTGGCGTTTTTCCTGACCGTGCTGCTGGCCTATGCGCTGGGCAGCAGTTTCGGCGTGGCGGGCACGGCGGGCGTGATCCTGATGACCATTGCCCGCTCAGGCGGGGTAAACGAGGCCGTGACGGCGGGCGTACTGCTTTCTGCGGTGTATTTCGGCGACCGCGCCGCGCCCACGTCGTCGTGCGCGTCGCTGGTGGCGGCGCTCACGGAAACCGAGCTTTACGGCAACGTGCGGCGCATGCACAAAACCGCCGCGCTGCCATATGCGCTCACGCTGGCGTTTTACATCGTGCTGTCGCTGAAAAACCCCATCGTTACGGTGGATGAAACGCTGCTTTCTGCGCTGGACGAGGCGTTTGTGCTCTCGCCGTGGACGCTGCTTCCGGCGGCGCTGATGCTGGCGCTGCCGCTGCTGCATGTGCCCATCCGCCGGGCAATGGCCGTTTCGGCGCTGGCGGCGCTGGTGCTGACGGTGTGCGTGCAGGGCATGAGCGTGGGGGAGGCGCTGCGCGTGTGCCTTCTTGGCTACGAGCCTGCGGACGGGCTGCTGGCCGGGGTGGTCTCGGGCGGGGGGCTGATCTCCATGGAAACGCCCATTCTGATGCTGCCGCTGGCCTCGCTCTTTTTCGGCATGCTGGAGGGAACGGGCGCGCTGACACAGGTGCAGACGCTGCTCAGGCGTGCATCAAACAGGCTGGGTCGCTTCCCGACGCTTTGCCTTCTGAGCATCGCCTGTGCCATGACGCTTTGCAACCAGGCCATCGTGGTCATGGTGTCGCATCAGCTGATCTCCGCCGTGTATGCAGGAGACGGCGCGCAGCACAACGAGCTGGCCATGGACATCGCCAACTCCGGCGTGACCATCGCGGGGCTGGTGCCGTGGTGCATCGCCTGCTCGGTGCCGCTGGGGATGATGGGCGTGGGCGTGGAGGCGCTGCCCTATGCGTGTCTGCTGTACCTCATCCCGCTTTGCTACTTATTCACCAAACGAAAATTTTTCCCGGAAAGAGGGTAATGCATCGTGGTCGATCATCTGATCCGACGCTTCATCCATAATTACGAAAATGTCGCCGACCCCGCCGTGCGCCGCGCCTACGGCATACTCTGCGGGCTGGTGGGCGTGGGGCTGAACGTGCTGCTTTTTGCGCTCAAGCTGCTGGCGGGCGCGCTGTCCGGCTCTATCGCCGTTACGGCGGACGCGTTCAACAACCTCTCTGACGCGGGCGCATCGGTGGTGACGCTTCTGGGCTTCAAGCTTGCCGGGCAGAAGCCCGACCCCGAGCACCCCTTCGGACACGGGCGCATCGAGTACCTCTCGGGGCTGGCGGTGTCGCTCATCATCCTGCTGATGGGCTTTGAGCTGGGCAAAAGCTCGGTGGAGAAAATTCTGCACCCCGAGCCGGTGAGCTTCGGTCTGGTGCCGCTGGCGATCCTGCTGGTGTCCATTGCCGTCAAGCTCTACATGTTCCGCTACAACCGCGCGGTGGGGCGGCGCATCGCTTCGGGTGCGATGGAGGCCACGGCGGCGGACAGCCTTTCCGACTGCGCGGCCACGGCGGCGGTGCTGCTGGCCACGCTGGTGGGGTACTTTTTCCACTGGCACATCGACGGCTGGTGCGGCCTTGTGGTGGCGGCGCTGATTTTGTGGGCGGGCATTCAGGCCGCGCGCGACACGATCTCACCGCTTCTTGGGCAGCCGCCCGCGCCGGAGCTGGTGGAGCGTATTGAGAAAATCGTTATGTCCTCAAGCGTGGTGTGCGGCATGCACGATCTGATCGTGCACGACTACGGCCCCGGACGTATGATGGTCTCGCTGCACGCCGAGGTGCCCGCCCACGGAGACATCATGGCGCTGCACGACGAGATCGACAACGTGGAAAACCGCCTGCGTACCGAGCTGGGCTGTGACGCGACGATCCACATGGATCCCATCGTCACCGACGACGTGCGCACCGCGCATGAGCGTGACAGGGTGGCGGCGCTCATGCGCCTGATCGACGAGCGCATCACCATCCACGACTTCCGCATGGTCGCCGGGCCTACGCACACCAACGTTATTTTCGACGCAGTGGTGCCCTTCCACTTCCGCCTGAGCGACCGCGAGGTGGAGGAGCAGATCAAATCTGCCGTGCGCACGCTCGACGGCAACTACTTTGCCGTGGTGCGCATCGACAAAAGCTATGTAAAGTGAAGGGGAAGAGGGCATGGACGAAAAGCTGGAACGGTTGAAAGAACTTTTGGACGGGAGCGAAAACATCGTATTCTTCGGCGGCGCGGGCGTGAGTACGGAGAGCGGCATCCCCGATTTTCGCAGCGTCGACGGGCTTTACCACCAGCAGTGGGACGACCCGCCCGAGACGATCCTCAGCCACGACTACTATAAGCGCCGCCCCGAGCAGTTTTTCCGCTTCTACCGTGCGAAAATGCTCTGCCCCGATGCCAGACCCAATGCGGCGCACCGCGCGCTTGCCGCGCTGGAGCGGACGGGAAAGCTGCGCGCCGTGGTCACGCAGAACATCGACGGGTTGCATCAGGCCGCCGGCAGCCGGAACGTGCTTGAACTGCACGGCAGCACGCTGCGCAACTACTGCGAGCGCTGCGGAAAATTCTACGGCGCGGACGTCATTGCGCGCAGCACCGGCGTGCCAAGGTGCAGCTGCGGCGGTACCATCAAGCCCGACGTGGTGCTCTACGGCGAAAACCTGCCCGAGCGCACGGTACAGCGCGCGCTTGAGGCCATCGTCAACGCTGATATGCTCATCATTGCCGGCACGTCGCTCACGGTGTATCCCGCGGCGGGGCTGGTGCAGTATTACAGCGGGCGAAAGCTCACGGTCATCAACAAAACGCCGCTGCCCAGCGAAGCACGCGCCGATCTGGTGATCACCGCGCCCGTGGGCGAAACGCTGGGAAGCGTCGTACCGGGGGCGAACGCATGAACAGGATCAACCGGGAAGAGGCGCTGCGCCTGAGGCTTTCAAAAAACCGGTTGATGCCGTTTTTTTGAGAAGGCTTGCAGCCTGCCGCAGCGCACTTGCACTTTGCGTAAGCACGGAAAGCGGGCTGAGAAGAGTTTTTCCGACGCGCAGACGGCGGAAAAAACGATTGAAAATTTTTCGCGTCTGCGGACGCGAAACTCTGCGAGGCTTTTTTGACATGCTGGGGCACGGCAGCCGTCCGTCGGCTGCCGCGCCTCACTGCGCTGCGGAGGCGGCTGGCGAGCGGGACAGCGCGTGCCAATTTTGGCGAGTTGTACGAAAAATACGGGCAAATTTCTGCGTATTGCTGAATGTCATTTTTTCTCTTTTCTTTTTTGCTGAATTGTGGTATTCTACCGGTGAATGGGTCTTAGAGGGCGCATGTGGACAAGCTTTTCGGCGCTTGAAAGCGCCGTGACATAGGAAAGCCGGGCATGCCGGCGACGAACAACAAGAAGGAGGAATTAAAATATGTCCGAAATTCGCAAGGTGATCGACAAGTATTGGGAAAAGGTACAGGAGCACCGTATCTGGCTTCATCAGCATCCCGAGGCCAGCGGCAGGGAGAAGGAGACCTCTGCCTACATTGCAAAGACGCTGCGGGAGATGGGGCTTGAGCCCACCGAGCATGTGGGCGGCTACGGCGTGACGGCGGTGATCGAGGGTAAGGGCGAGGGCAGATGCGTGGGGCTGCGCGCCGACTTCGATGCGCTCGAGGTCATTGAAAAAACGGGGCTTTCGTTCCCGTCCTGCACCCCCGGTATGGCGCACGCCTGTGGGCACGACGCGCACACGGCCATGCTGCTTGGCGCGGCCTATGTGCTCAACGAGCTCAGAGACACCTTTTGCGGCAAGGTCAAGCTCATCTTCCAGCCCTCCGAGGAGAACGCCGCCGACTCCGGCGCCAGAAAGATGATCGCCGACGGCTGCCTTGAAAATCCGCATGTGGACGCCATGTTCGGCCAGCACGTCTGGCCCGACTACGACACCGGCAGGGTCGCCGTGCGCAACGGCGCGATGATGGCCTCGTCCGACCGCTTCTTTATCACCGTGCGCGGCAAAAACAGCCATGGCTCTGCCCCCGAAAGCGGCATCGACGCGATCGTAATCGCCTCCTATGTCGTCACGGCGCTGCAATCCATCGTGGCGCGCAATGTCGCGCCGCTTGACAGTGCGGTGCTCAGCATCGGCAGGATGAACGGCGGCTCGCGCTACAACGTCATCGCCGACGAGGTGGTTATGGAGGGCACCTGCCGCAACCTCAGCCCCACCGTGCGCAACGCCATGCCCGAGCGCATGGAGAAGATTATCAAGGGCGTCGTCGAGGGCATGGGCGGCAGCTATGAGTTCAAGTACATGATGTGCTACTCGCCCACGGTCAACGACCCTGAGCAGTTTGCGCTGCTGTGCGACACCATCCGCGACGTGGCAGGCGAGGACGCGCTGGCCATCCCGGAGCACTCCGCGCTCTGCGGAGAGGACTTCTCGTACTACTGCGAGAAGGTGCCCTCCGGCTTCTTCTGGCTGGGCTGCCACGACCCCGAAAAGGCCGAACGCTACCCCATCCATCACGGCGCGTTCTACCCCGAGTGGGACGCACTGCCCATCGGCATGGAGGTCATGGTCTCCGCCGCCCTGCGCTATCTTGCACAGGAATAAACAGAAAACACAAGAAAGGTGCGCGCTGCGGAACGGAAGCTTCGCAGCGCGCCAGCGTGTCAAAGAACCCTTTCATTCCCGCGCCAGTGCGCACACTGACGTAGGAATCCGTACTTCCCACACTGAATTGGTTCGGAAACGCGCGAAAAAGGACGGATTGCCACACCAGTGACATCGGTCACTGGTTCGCAATGA